>CALVSU010000039.1 GCA_944359385.1 uncultured Clostridia bacterium
TATACGAATTTTCGACATCTTTTCCGTTCCCGTAAAAATAAATAAAACCGCGCAAGACATTTTCCCCCGAAAGAAAAGAAACAGGTTCGGCATTCAGTCCTGAAAAATCCTCCGCCGTAAAATATCTTATGTTTGGATTTCCGTTATAGCGCCTCGCAAATATTTTACGCCACACATAGCGAGAAAGAAAAAGCCCAACGATAAAAAGCAACAAAAAAACGCCGATAACGGACGACGCAAGAATCACGAAAATCATATGCGAGCCACTCCTTTAAATTTAACGCCTTTATTATATATTTTTTGTCGGAAAATGTCAACACACTGCCGCTTTTCTCCTCGCATTTACCGTGAATTATGTCTGACATAGTACATTGCAAACACTCGGATTTCCTTTTTTGGCAAAATTTTTGCATTGCTTTTTTTGCATAATTCTGATAATATTTTGCACGGAGGAAAAAGAATATGAAAAAAATTTATTTGCAAATCGCATCACTTTTAAGCACAGCGGCGCTTCTTGCCGCATTCGGATTTCTGACCTTTTTTCTGATCGATCGGCCGGAATCATTGCCCGAAGCCTCTGTTCCCCTGCCCGATGACGAAGCTGAAAATCCGACGCCCGAAACGGACGGCACCGCGCCGCCCGATTACGATGAGCCGACACAGGACGATACTTCCGACGAAGACCCTGCACCGGATCCGCAAAAACGCGGGAGCGAATACATACGTTCCAAGGTGGACGGACTGAGTATACGAAGCGGTCCCGGAACTTCCTATTCCGTGCTTGGTTCTCTCGACAAAAACGACATGGTCACCTATCTCGGAAAAAGCGGCAACTGGTATATTACCGAATACAAGCGCACGACAGCCTATGTCAGCGCGGGTACAAGTTATTCAGAGATCTATTCTGTGGATCATGACGTAGACGAAAATGTCGAGACTGTCATCGCCGAAGGCTACAGGCTGCTCGGCTATCCGTATGTCTACGGTGCCGTTCGATTGCACGACGGCAAAGGCAACTTTTTGAAGAATTTTGACAAAACCAAATACGATTGTTCGTCCCTGACGCAATATATGTACTATGAAGGCGCGGGCGTACAACTGGATGTTACCACGCGCACACAGGTCAAACAGGGAACATATGTCGCAAAAAGCGATCTGAAACGCGGTGACCTTATGTTCTTTACCAACTCGTCCCGTTATAATAATACGGGCACAGAACGCATCGGCCATGTCGCCGTCTATCTCGGCGACAATTATATCCTGCACACGGCTTCCGATCATGCCGTGATCGAACCCATTTCAACGCAACGCTGGAACTATTATATCGAATCCAGGCGTGTCCTTTAAAAACGCTTGCGATCGCACCTACTTAACCCGCCCGCCGCGATGCGGCGGGCGGGTTAAGACTGTCTGATGCTATACAGTCAATCTAACCAACTACCCTTGCACAAAACAAAAATTTTTTAAGTTTTCCGAAAAAATCCGCGAATTACTATAAAAAACTCTTCTTGTTTAGAAAAAACTATGATATAATATTTTAAAATACTTTATTTATTCGGAGGACATTTATTTTTATGGGCCCAGCCCTGTTGATAGCGGTGATCGTGTTATTGCTGCTATCCGGTTTTTTCTCTTCAATGGAAACAGCTTATTCCTGTTCCAACAAGCTAAAACTCAAAACCATGATTACAAACGGCAATCAGCGCGCCGCAAAGGTCCTACGCCTTGCCGATGAAAAGTACGATGGTTTTCTTTCCACCATTCTGGTCGGAAACAACATCGTAAATATTACCACGACGACTTTGGCCGGTATTCTTTTTGCTGAGCGTATCGCAAACGCCAGCCTTGCAGAAACGGTATCGACCATCGTCACGACAATTGCGGTCCTTATTTTTGGCGAGATAACCCCGAAAATGATCGCAAAAGTCTATCCCGAAAAAATGGCAATGGCGGGCTATCCCCTGATCATGTTTTTTACGGTGATCCTCTACCCGATCAACATGGTCTTTGCGGGATATAAATTTATTTTGTCAAAAATATTCAAATTGAAAAACACAGAGGTCGTCACGGAAGATGAGATCATGACCATGGTCGAGGAAGCGCGCGTGGACGGCACCCTCAAACAAGACGAGACAAAACTTATTCGTTCCGTCATAGAATTCGACGATCTCGAAGTCGGAGATATTCTTATCCCACGCGTAAACATTTTTGCCATCTCTGTCGAAACGCCTTTCGATAAAATACGCGATCTTTTCCGCGATACCGGGTATTCGCGTCTTCCTGTCTACAAAGGAACGATCGACACGGTGATCGGCATCCTGCATGAAAAAGATTTTTTCAACCTCTATTTTTCCGAGAAAAAAAATCTGGTTTCAGCGATGCATGCAGTCACCTATACGACCGAACATATAAAAATTTCAGTACTTCTCAAACAGCTGCAAAAAGAAAAAACGCATATGGCTATCGTCCTGGATGAATACGGCGGGACGCTCGGCATCATTACACTTGAAGACATTCTTGAAGAACTTGTCGGCGAGATCTGGGATGAACACGATAAAGAAATTGTTTATTTCAGGCATCTGACTGAAGATACCGATGTCGTCAATGCGGAAGCAGACCTATCAGACTTCTTTAATTATTACGGTTTTGATGAGGACGAATACGATTACGATGCAAACACGGTGAGCGGCTGGGTCATCGAACAACTCGGCGAAATCCCGCCCGTCGGCACAAAATTTGTCTTCGGAAACGTTACTGTAGAAGTGACGAAAGCTTCCGTCAAAAAAGTAATCGAAGTGAAAGTTACAAAACTCCTGCAGGAAGAGGAAGAAGACCCTGAAAAAACCAAAGAGAAAAAGATCAAACAGAAAGAAGACGAAGAACCTGAAAAAAACAAAGAAAAAAAGTCCAAATCTAAAGACGAAGACAATGAAAAGCAAGATCAAAATTAAACTTTCCGCCGCTGCACAATAAATGCGCAGCGGCGGATTTTTACGCATCGGGACATCTTTGCACCGCGACGGATTTTATATACTTTCTCCGACGGAATTTTACAAACAAACAATTTTTCTGTTGCGAGGGCAGATCGGTTTGAAACGCAACCGTATTAAATTTCAAAGTTTCAGCCCGCATCCGCTTCCTGCGGCACATCAATAACTTCTTGCTTTCGCTTCAAAATCAATGATTCATTCGAGTTCTGACAATTTTAAAAGCCCCGCGCAATCAAGCGCGGGGCTCACATCCTTTCCGTTAATTTTCTGATTCAACCTTATTTATGTCGACAAGAAACATATTTCCTTATAGCTTAAAGCACAGCAAACGTTTTAAGAGTTTAAATAAGACGCACATCATTGATCACAAGCACAAACTTCTTCCCTAAAAAGTCTGCTGCGCGACGGCACAGTTGCATACGATTGAAATAAATTTCAAAATAATCCATGACCGCACATTTATCCGTATCAATGACGATATTCAGTATGATCTCGTCCGTATTTTTATCAACGTAAACGACAGACTTCTCTGCCGCAAGGTTGACGCGGTCATGTATGTTCAGATTTTCCGTGCGCATCCGCGTAGTATTCGCACGTACACGACTCTTGTGCACATCCGCTTTGTCTGCAAGGATCAGCGCTGACGTAATATCACTGACTGGAAGTCCCTCGTGTTCATCATGATTGCCGATCGCCATCGTAATGTCGGCAGCGTCCATGTAACTCATGCCCATGCGCGTTAGAATATGATAGGCAAGAATGGCGCCGCTCTGCGCATGATTATCCCGATTGATGCAGTTCCCTATGTCATGCAGATACCCCGCAATCCGCGCAAGCTCGACGCGGTGTTCGTCCGCGCCTATATCATGCAGGATCTCACCCGCCCATTTACTGACGATACTCGAATGGCGCACGGAGTGCTCAGTAAAGCCGAGCGCCTCTATCTGATTCTCCGCCATGTACATGATGGCTTTGACTTCATCGTCTTTTTTTACGTCCGCTATGGTTATCAAATTTGCTTTAACTCCTCAACCGTCAGATTAGAAAAAATTTCATCATACTTATCTTTGGTGAAAGAAATCTGTCCGAACGTAGTCACGGTCGCCGTGCCTGCCGCAACACCCGCACGCAGGATCTCATCGAGCGGCGCATCCTGTTCAAGCATCATCGTTGCCGCTGCGAGCATTCCGTCGCCCGCTCCGACAGTAGAATTTACGGCGACATTGATACTCTTGCAATGATAATTCTTATGCCCGTCCGTAATGATCGCACCGCGCTTGCCGAGAGACAACAGCACGCGTTTTGCGCCCTTATCGAGCAAAGCATAACAACCTTTGAGAAGATCCGCAAGCGACTTGAACTCTTGCTTGAGCGTATTCTGCAATTCTTCTTTATTGGGTTTGACAAGATCCATATCTGCCTGCAACGCGGCAAGCAGGCGCGGACCGTCGCAATCTGCAACGCGCAGTTTCCCCGCCGGGATCGCATTAAAAAGTCTTGTATAATAATCGCTTTCCACGCCGCGCGGGAGACTTCCCGAAATGACGACGGCATCACTGCTTTTGCTCAGATTTGAAACCAGTTCGATGAGTTCCGCCTGCTTATTTTCGCTGATCGGTTCACCGATATCGTTGACCTCGGTGAGCATACTCTTATTATCGATAAATTTATAATTTTCTCTGACCCTTCCCCTGTTCCAGATAAAAATGCTCGGGACCCCCTCTCTGTCCAGCGCCTGCTCAAACAGCGAACCGTTTTCGTTATACATGAATCCGGTCGCATGACTCTGACCGCGCAAACGGGCAACGCCGATCGCCACGTTCAGGGCTTTCCCCGTAAAACTCAGCGTTTTGTTTTTGACATGATTGAGTTTGCCGACGTTGAGCGCATCCACTTCGATGGTGACGTCGGTACAAGGATTCAGACAGACTGTTAGGATCATTTTCTTTCACTCCGTTTAGTATAGACTGAAAAATCGCATTTGATTCATACAAAAGAAAAGCCGTATCGGTACCTTTTGCTTATTACTTATTATATTATAATATTACAAGAATTTCAAGACTAATTTAAAAGTTTTTTCCGTTTTTTTGCGTTTTTTATCCTCTTTTCACCTATAAATTAAAAAAGAGCCGCAGTCGCGGCTCTTTTGAAATCAAATTACATAGAGATCATCTGCAAAGTCTCATAAAGTTCGTAATTAAACTTTTTCTTCATACTGACCGCCTCGATAATATCGAGGTCAATGATCTCATTTTTATGGATACCGACAACGCGGTTCCCGATGCCGTCTTTAAGCAAACGGACTGCCTTGTTGCCGAACTGCGCCGCAAGCATTCTGTCCGCCATGGAAGGAGAACCGCCGCGCTGTACGTGACCGATCGTCGTTCCGCGGACGGAATACGTCGTCATGGACTGCAATTTCTTGGAAAACTCTTCGCTCGTGGAAACGCCTTCCGCAAGAATGATGATGTTGGAGTGTTTCCCGTTCGCACGGCTGCGGTTGATGCGCAGGACAATGTCTTCCATGTCGTAAGAGATCTCGGGAACGACAATGATCTCCGCTCCGCTCGCGATACCAGAATACAGAGCAATGTCGCCGCAACGGCGGCCCATGACCTCTACGACGCTGATGCGTTCGTGAGACGTCATCGTATCTCTCAGTTTATTGATGATGTCGAGACAGGTGTTCACCGCTGTATCGAATCCGAGGGTATAATCGGTATATTCGAGGTCGTTGTCAATGGTGCCGGGAATACCGATCGTGGGAATGCCGTATTCTTCGCTCAGGCACCGTGCGCCCTTGAAAGAGCCGTCGCCGCCGATGACGACAAGCCCTTCGATCCCTCTGTCATTCAACGTTTTGACGGCCTGTTTCTGCCCTTCAACGGTATACATTTCCACGCAGCGCGCCGTTCTGAGCATCGTGCCTCCGCGTTGAACGATATCGGAAACGCTGCGCATTTCCATCGGGACCATATCGTCGTTCACAAGCCCCGCGTACCCCTGACGGATACCGAAAACTTCCATGCCGAAATACTTGGCTGTCCTTACCACCGCCCTGATGCAGGCGTTCATTCCGGGCGCGTCGCCGCCGCTCGTTAAAACACCGATCCTCTTCATAAAACAATCCTCCGAACAGGGCAGCTGAACCGCCCCAGTAAAATTTTACGACTGCCGTTTCATTATAACAAATCGGCAGAAAAAATAAAAGTATTTTCGCGCAAAGGTAAAAAATTTTGGCGAAACGTTAATTTTTTGCAAAAAATCGCCATTTATACCATTACAATGTCTTTCTCGTCCAGATAAAGGGATAACTCTTCGCGCAGACCGCGGCAATCGTTGACGCCGGACATTTTATAGCGCTCGCCGCCGCGTTTGATCTTGACCGTCGTATTCCCGCCCGAATAATGGGAAAACAGCGCCACAAGATCATCGAATTCATCGTCGGAAAGCGTGGTTGCGTTCAGCCAGAGCGCGTGCTCTTTTGCTTTTACGGGCGCCGCAGACGGCTGACTGCGCGCATCGGTTCTTTCGCCGGGGTCATATTCTTTCATGGTATCGAGAATGATGACGGGGGCCTTTTCGCTGTCCAGCTGCATTTTGCCCGTAAGATATACGATCTTGTCGGGCGCGACGACGTTCTTGATCCTGTCATATACGTTGGGGAACGCCACGCACTCGATGCTCCCGTACAGATCTTCTACGGATATGAACGCCATGGGCGTTCCCGAGCGGGTGATGATCTTTTTGAACGTGCCGATGATGCCGCCCATCGTCACCTGCGCGCCGTCGGTAAGTTCGGGATACGTCCTGTGCCCTTCTTCATCCTCTTCAAACGTCTGCATTTTCATGCAGGAGAAAGTACAATCCTTGAACGCGTGCATATATCCTTCAAAAGGATGTCCGCTGACGTATACGCCGAGCACTGCTTTTTCTTTGGCAAGTTTGTCGTTCGTTTCCAGTTCGGGCAGAGCGGGATACGCGATATCCGTCACGTCCTCTTCTATAATATCCCCGAAAAGGCTCATCTGCATACTCGATTTTTGCTTATTGATCTTGTTCGCCCTGTCCAGAACACTCTCGTAAACGGCGAGAAGCTGAGACCGGAAGACCCCGAAGCTGTCAAACGCGCCTGCCGAGATCAGCCCTTCGAGCATACGTTTGTTCATGAACGGCGCACATCTGAACACGAAATCGGGGAAGTTCTTAAATGCCCCGTTTGCATTTCTCTCTTCAATGATTTTTTCCGTCGCGCCGACTCCCACACCTTTGAGCGCGCTCAGCCCGAACCGCACGGCATCGCCCTGCACGGAAAAATATGTCTTGCTCTTGTTTACGTCAGGCTGCAAAACAGGGATGTTTTTCTCTTTGAGATAGACGGTATATTTTGTGACTTCCTCGATCTTATCGATGCGATTGTTGAGGATCGCCGCCATGAATTCTTTGGGATAAAAGCGTTTGAGATACGCCGTACGATAAGCGAGGACGGCGTAGCAGGTCGCGTGCGCCTTGTTGAAAGCATAACTCGCGAAGCTCTCCATATCCCCGAACACCTTTGCAGCGACCTCTTTGGGCACGCCGCGGCTGACCGCGCCTTCGATGTTCCCTCCCGAATCGATATTGCCGAAAATAAACTTGTCCTTTTGCGCCATCAGTTCGGCTTTGTTCTTTTTGCCCATCGCACGGCGGACAAGGTCTGCCTGCCCGAGCGAAAACCCCGCCAGATCCTGAAAGATCTGCATGACCTGCTCCTGATAGATGATGACGCCGTAAGTGACTTTGAGGATGTGTTCCAAAAGCGGCGTATCATATCTGACCTGCGCGGGATTCAGCTTGTTCGCAATATACGTCGGAATGTACGCCATGGGACCGGGACGGTAGAGCGCGACGCCCGCAATGATGTCTTCGAGACAGTCTGGTTTGAGCTCTTTCATGAATTTTTTCATGCCGCCCTGTTCGAGCTGGAACACGGCGTCCGTATCCCCTTCGGAGATAAGCGCATACGCTTCCGCATTGTTGTAGCCGAGCTTGTCGAAATCGATCGCAACGCCCGTATCTTCGAGGATATAATCGCAGGCTTTTTTGATATCCGTCAGCGTCGTCAGCGCAAGGAAGTCCATTTTCAGCATACCGATGGACTCCACTTCTTTCATGTCGAACTGCGTCGTGATGTCCTCGCCGTTCCTGGAAAGCGGCACGTTGTCGGCAATGGGCTTGCGGCAGATGACGACGCCCGCCGCGTGCATGGAAGTATTGCGCGGCATTCCCTCCAGACGAAGCGCCATGTCGATGACGCGGCGGAGCTGTTCGTCTGTCTCGTACAGCTCGATAAATTCGTTGTTTTTCTTCTTCTCCTGCTCTTCGATCTTCTTTTGAAGGTCTATCCTTTTCTCGTCGTCAAGCGCGGGATCTTCCGCCTTTTTCCTGAGTCCCGGAAGATTCCTCCCGAGAAGTTCGGAGATCGTGGACTTGCCGTCCATCAGCTTTGTGACGCGATCTGTCTCGGAGTATGGCACGCGCAGTACTCTGCCAACGTCCTTTATCGCAGCTTTTGAAGCCAAAGTACCGAATGTAACGATCTGCGCGACGTTTTCGGGGTGATATTTCCCGCGGACGTACTCAATGACTTCGGGTCTTCTTTCGTTACAGAAATCGACGTCAAAGTCGGGCATGGTCACGCGATCGGGGTTCAGGAACCGCTCGAAGAAGAGATCATATTTGAGCGGATCGATGTCCGTGATGCCGATCGCATACGCGACGATGCTCGCCGCGCCGCTTCCGCGGCCGGGCCCGACGGGAATCCCCTTGCTCTTGGACCATTGAATGAAGTCCATGACGATGAGGTAATACTCCGCAAACCCCATACCGAGGATAATGCCGAGCTCGTAATCCGCCCTCTTTTTGACCGCTTCGGTGATCTCGCCGTAACGGCGCAAAAGTCCTTCCCATGTGAGTTTTGTGAGGTAATCTTTGGGATCCGAACCGTCCTCCGGCTGATAACCCGGGATCAGCGATTTGTCCTTAATGGGATCTCCGTTGTCTTTGAGGTCAAAACAGGGCTCTTCCGCGCATTTGTTTGCGATGATGACGGTGTTTTCGATCGCCGCAGGAACGTAAGAAAACAGGCGCTCCATTTCCTCGGGCGTCTTGAAATAAAACTCCTGCGACTCGAACTTCATGCGCTTGGGATCGTCGATCGTGCGTTTCATCTGAATGCACATCAGAACGTCCTGCATTTCCCAGTCTTCTTTGCGGATATAATGCACGTCGTTGGTGGCGACGGGCTGAATGTCCAGCTCCTTGGCGAGTTGCAAAAGGAGCGGCAGTACGCGCCGCTGTTCTTCCAGTCCGTGGTCCTGTATCTCTATATAAAAATCGTCGCCGAAAATATCCTTCAATTCCAGCGCGGTCTTTTTCGCTCCCTCGTAATCTCCTTTCAGGAGAAGCTTGGGGATCCTGCCCGCAAGACAGGCTGAAAGACAGACGAGCCCTTCGCTGTGCTCGCGGAGAGTCTTATAATCCAGCCTCGGCTTATAATAAAATCCGTCGACATAGGCGATCGAATCCATTTTTACGAGGTTTTTGTACCCCGTCTTGTTCTTGGCGAGCAAGATCAGGTGTTCGAAATCCCCCGTACCGTCTTTGACCCTCAAGTCCTTCGTCATATACATCTCGCAGCCGATGATCGCCTGAATATTGTGTTTTTTGCACAATTCGGCAAAATACAACGTCGCGTACATATTGCCGTGATCGGTGATCGCAAGCGCCTTCACATTGTTTTTTACACAATGGTCAATGAGGTCGTCCACCTTGCACGCCCCGTCGAGCAGACTGTATTCCGTATGCAGATGTAAATGAACAAATTCCGCCATGATTTCCTCTTACCGTAAAATTTGAATGTGAAAAACACCGCGTAAAACCGCACGGCGATGCTTCGCCCGCCGCGCAAGACGTGCGCAAAGCGGCGCAAAAGGCAAGCCAACACGGGCGCGGCAAAGAAAGCGCACACGCGCAAGTCTCGTCAGACGCGACAGACAATCTGGTCAACCGAGTTCGGCGATAAACTTTGAAACGCCTGCTGCGGCAGACTTCGCGTCGGCGCCTTCCGCGGCGACGACGTATTCTTCGCCCGGCACAAAATTCATGGACACAAGCCCGATGATACTCTTTGCGTTCGCGCGCTTGTTTCCGTTGGAGATATTGATCTCGCTCTTATACTTGCACGCCTCAAAGACGATCTGCTGTGCGTCGTATGCATTGTACGTCTGTTTGCGAAAGACAAATTTCGCCCTTTCCATATATCATTCCTCCCCGTCGAGATCTTCCGCGAGTTTCACGAGCTTGCGGAGCCTGTGATTGAGGCAGCTTTTCGTAATGCCCAGTCTCTCCGAAAGTTCTTTCAATGACGCTTCTTTGTCGGCAAGGCGCGCCGCCGCCGTCTCTCGCAGCGCAGGATCCAGCTCGGAAAGCCCGACGATCCCTTCTATCCTTTCGATCGCGCGGATGTGTTTGACGGACGCAAGCACGCTCTTGTCGTAATTCTTTTGCAGACAGTTGGCGACGCGGTTGATGCGGTTTTTCTCGTCCTTTCTGTCCGCGAGTTTATTGAGCTTGGCGAGCGCATTTTCCGCACCCGTGAGATACAGAAAATCGGATATACTTTCCCTGCTTTTCATGTAAACCACAAAACTGCCCTTTCTTTGCACGCACCGCGCGAGGAGCTCATGGAGCGCCAAAAGGCGGCAGCAATCGTCCGCCAGAAATTTGTTGGAAAAGACGATCTCCAGATGATACCCCGAGCGGGAATCCTCCATTTTCGGCAGGACACAACTTCCGCTCCCCAGAAAAGCGCCCTCGATCCAAGCGATCTCACAGCAAGGATTTTCGACGACATACTTGTCCATGTCCAGGCGGAATTCAACCCCTTCTTCCGCGCGCGCGGCGATGCCGAGCTCGGAGAGGATATACAGCGACCTGTCGGACAGACACTGAACAACCAGCCTGTCCCGCCCGCTCCGGATATCCGTAGTCGCCTGCACAATTTTGAGTTCCGCGCCGAAGAGTTCTTCGAGGATCCCGATAAAAAATGCGGCGACCTCTTCGCTCTCGGTGATAAACTCAAAACCGAAAGTATCCCCTTTTCTGATCACGCTTCCCGTCGTGCGCAGAAAAGCGGAAAGCGCCGCCGTCTTGCAGCAGGCGTTGTCAAAGCCGCGCCGCACGATCTCGCGTTTGATGTCGCCCGTAAAATTCGAAGACATAATTTTATACGCTCATTTATTTTTTCCGAAACGGGGATCGCCCCGTCTGTACCGAAGAGATGATCTTATAACACGCTCATCTTGAATTTCCTGAATCGGAAATCAGGAAATCTTCCGTCGATGTTGTCTATCCTCTCTCTCGGCACTTCCACGCAGGAAAGAAGCTCGTCCACAAGTTTCGTATCGCCGATCCTGTCCACGGAATGCGCGTCCGAATCGACAATGAACCGCACCCCCGTGTCCCGCACTTTTTCCAGCTGTTCGTCGGATAAATGCACCTTTTTGGAATTGAGTTCGATGTACGTTCCGTTGTCTCGCGCAGCTTTTGCGACCTCCGCCACATCGCAGAAACACAGAAAATTGAGGTGCGTAACGGCATCGATCGGGTACTTTTCGATGCTGTTGATATATGCGCGCGTATTGTAACGAATGAGGCTCTTGCTCGCCTCTTTCTTGAACGCGGTATACAGCGCATTGACCACGAGCATATTCCAGAAATCCTTGAATCTCGTAAACTTCACGAAACGGTGAATGCCCATGAGAAAAATATCGAAATCTTTGTAATCGTTGACGCCCATATCCGTCCTGCCGTTTTCGTCGCAGAGGTTCGCCTCCATGCCGACGTAAACTTTCACGCCCGTCTCCAGCGTCGCTTTTTTACAGTCTTCGATCAGCTGCGGCACTTTTTTGCGCTTGATGCCAAACGCCATCTGCTCAAAACCGTGATCAGTGATCGCGATCTCTTTGAGCCCGATCTCCTTCGCGCGGAGCGCATTCTCCATCACGGTGCCTTTGCCGTGGCTGTATATGGTATGGGTATGATAATCTCCTGTGAGCAACATTCACTCTTCTCCTATGTATACGATCTCCTCTTCGAGACGAACGCCCGTCTTTTCCAGGACGGTCTGCTTTACGAATGCGAT
>CALVSU010000040.1 GCA_944359385.1 uncultured Clostridia bacterium
TGTGCGGGCGTGACGCCCGAGCGCCATCGCGTCGCACTGGAAGCCATGCGCGCCTGTCAGATCAAAATCATCTGATCTTATCCCGAACGGACAGACAGACGACCGGACGGACAGACAACCAGACGGACAGACAACTGCACGGAAAAATGCCCGAACGGAGCTATGCACACACAAACAAAAACGCTGCAGATGCGCAAAGTACTTTGCGCATCTGCTGTTTTTTCATGCAAAAGCGCCGCGTCTTCGGATACCCGAAGACGCGGCGCTTTTTTTTGATACATCGCTTATTTTTTTATATTCACTTTACATTACAGAGCTCTGCTATCGCACGCGCAAACCGTTGGGATTTTCGCTTTCGTATTTACTGCCCCGTTTTTAATTTTTGCATTTTTTGATCATGAACATCCGCGTGTAAATGCAGCCGCTGTTCGCGCTTGCTTCTTTGTCGTCAAAAATACCGCGCAGCATATAGCCGCCGTTCATAAGCATATCACCGCCCGCCGTAAAACTGATGTCCTTTTCGTAATTGGACTGTTTTCTCGACGTGACTTCGTACACGGCAGAAGGCAGGAGGCCTTTGAACAAAACGGTCGGCTCCGCAACTCCGATGACGCGTGCATTCACGGCGACGACCGCGATCGCCTGGCTCCTGTCTTTGGACACAGCCATATAGCCGCCGAGAGCGGAATCGAACGCATCGCCGAGGCGATGATATTCACCGAATTGCAGAAGTTTTCTGTTCTGTTTGTAGAACGCCACCTGCTCCGCAACGACGCCGATCTCCTCTTCGGAAAATTTTGACATATCCAGCTCGTAACCGAGAACGCCGCCGCAAGCCACATTGAATCGCGTTTCCAGCGGATTGCTGTTACCCGTCTGATGATTGGGGCAGGCGGAAACGTGCGAACCCATCGTCACCTGCGGATAGGCATACGAAGTGCCGTCCTGGATCTTCACGCGCTCGCGCGCGTCGGTGTCGTCGCTCGTCCAGTACTGCTGGAAATAGCACAGATTGCCCAGATCAAATCTGCCGCCGCCGCCCGCGCACCCTTCAAACAGCACAAAGGGGAATTTTTTGGTGATCTTGCCGACGACGCGGTAATAACCGAGCATATAGCGGTGGAAATATTCCCCCTGCGCAATGCCTTTACCGTAGCAATCGGACATCGAACGATTGAAATCCCATTTCACATAAGAAGCGCCGCAACGGGAAATGACGTCGGAAATGACCCGAACTACATAATTTTGCACCTTTTCGTCCGCCATATTCAGCATGAGCTGATTGCGCATACGCGTGGGCTCACGGCCGGGGATCTTCATCGCAAAATTGGGATGAGAACGGTACAGATCGCTGTCTTCGCTGATCATCTCCGGTTCTACCCAGATGCCGAAATCCAGCCCCAGCGCGCGAATTTTATCTGCAAGGTTTTTCAGCCCGCCGCCCGTCTTCTCGACATTGTCGAACCAATCGCCAAGCGCACAGAGGTCATTGTCACGTTTTCCGAACCATCCGTCGTCCAAGACAAAAAGTTCCACCCCCGCTTTTTTCGCGGCGCGCGCGATGTTGAGGATCTTTTCCTCGTTAAAATCGAAATATGTGCCTTCCCAGTTGTTGATAAGGACGGGACGTTCCCTCTTTTTCCATTTGCCGCGGATAATATGTTCGGAGACGAACGCGTGCATACGGCAACTCAACGCGTCCTCATCGGGCGCAAAGCAGACGACCGCCTCGGGCGCGGCGAACTCTTCTCCCGGAAGGAGTTTCCAGCGGAACATGAAATCGTTGATACCCGTAAGCACACGAGCCCTTCCGTAGCCGTCGCATTCGAACAACTCTTTATGATTGCCCGAATAGACGAGATTGAATCCGAATACCCCTTCTTTTCCTTCTGCCATTACAAAGGGATTGCGCTCGTGAGAGGTCATGCCCTTTTTGGAATCGTTGTAAAACACGCCCTTGCCGACATTGCGGGAAATTTTCTGGCGTTCTCTTCCCCACATCCCTTCAAACGTAACAAAAGCGTATTCGCCCATAAGATCCATCTGCAAGCTCGAAAGCCTGCGAACAAAGATCTCCTTTTTGGAATTGTTGACGATCCTGGAAGAGACCGCGATCACGTCACTGTCCTCAAAAACCGTGTAATAAAGATAAAGACAGACCTTCGTGGAGGGGTCTATGTATTTGAGTTCAAGTGTTTTTCCCTCGCCGTAAGAGGAAGGCAGTCCCGCGATCTCGGGCTTTTCGGTAAGGATCTTGCTCTTGGAATATTCGAAAGCCGTGGAAAAGCCGCCGTCAGCATTTTCCAAAAGAACGCTGTATTCCGTATAGTCGCAACCGCCGAACTGCGAAAAGATCTTCCGAGGGCTGTCATAAAAAGCTTCGAATCCCCCCGCGCTCGTCAGCTTTTTGCCGTAATAAAGATATTCTGCCTTATCCGCCTTGATCACGAGCGTCGTGTTCGGCGTTTCCAGCCTGACGACCTGCCCTTTTTTTCTGATCATGTCTCCCTGCCTCCGTTCATATGCATTCAGGACTTATAAAAAGCCCTTTGCCGTTAGTATAACATAAATATATTGGTTTGTATAGCAAAACAAACAAAAAAATCCCCGAAATCAAAAAAATTTCGGGGCTGTAATCGTTCACTTGACGCAATGATGCCTTATTTTTGCGCAATTTCTTTGCGCATTTTACAAAAATCATCCGTTTTTTGATCAACCATCTGTTTTTCCGCAGGCAGAATGAGATAATATCCCTTTTCTTTCATCTGCGAAAAGATGCAAAACTGATTTTCCTGCGCTTTCGTGAAATTGCTCATGAACTGTGAACGCAGGCTTTTCGTGCTGCCTTCTTTGATCGCGAGAAGATAACTGTCCAGCAGCATTTTTTCTGCATTGAGCATATCCGCCAGCGAATCTTTTTCGTTGAGCGTACTTTCTTTTTTGCAAAGTCTTGCCATATTTATTTACCCTCCAATACGGAGAGAAGCGCATTGAATCTCTGTTCGTGACTTTCGGCGATCTTTTCCATGCATTCCGCAAGAGCGACGTCGGTGAGTGTCTTACTGTACATTCTCGCCTTTTTGCACGCCATCCCTTCATTCATCAGAACGCCCGAGATCACTTCAAGATCCTTGGATGTGAATTCCGTCATAGTTTTCTTGTCCCTCCTTTTTTCAGTATCTGCAAAAACGACGCCGTTTATGCAAAAAAAATACCCGCGGCGGCGGAAAGTGTCAGACACTTTCCGCCGCCGCGGGCGATCATACGGCACGCCTCAGTGCCGTTCGTCGAAATCTTCGTACCGTTCGCAGAAGCGCGCGGAAAAAGCGGGCGGCTCTCCTCCCGCATACAGATGCGAAACGTCGCCGTAAGCGGCACAGCGGAAGGACGCGATCCCCCTTTCTCTCTCCTCCGTATACAGCGTCGTGACAGACGAAGGCGCAGCGACGAGATGTTGCAAAAGCGCCACGGGCGACATATTGAAAAGGTGGGACAGAATGACGCAGGTCACGCCGAAATGGCAGAAAAAGACCAGCGTTTCGCGATTGGCGCGGAGCACTTCGTAATATGTGCCCTTGCGGCGGTAACCGTGCTGTTCCAGAAGCGCGTCGATCCCTTCGCACACCTTCGCATATTCGCGCGGAACGGCGCTCTTTGCAATAAAAGGCAGACTCTGCCAACGCTCGGCGGAATACAGATCGGGATACCTGTCCATAAACGAAGGCATGAAATCCCAGATGAGGTGCGGCTCCCCCGTTTCGGGAAGACGGATCTCATAGAAAAACTCCTGCAACCAGTCATATGTCGTGCCCGTGCGGCGGACGCGTTCGAGGGTCGCCTGCGCCGTTCTCTGTGCGCGGCCTTTGGGCGAGAGATAAAACTCCGTAACGTCCTCTTTCTGCATTTTATCCGCAAGAAGAGAGATCTCTCTGAGCCCCTTCTCCGTGACCGAATCGTGTTCGTAATCGGGATCCCCGTGCCTTATAAAAATCAATCTCATGATTGCTCCTTGTTCCCGTCTGCGGCGTCTGCGCGGCGCGCGGCAAAACGATCTGTTTTTATGATATTCTGCGGCAAACTGACAAACTTAGCCCCTTGCGCAAATGCGGTCAGTTTTTGCCGTACTCTTCGGCAAGCTGTCTGAAATACGGCAGCGAGCGTTCGATCATCTCCGTCGAAACGCAATAAGCGATGCGCACATACCCTTTGCATCCGAAATCGTCGCCCGGAACGAGCAGAAGCCCGTATTTTTTCGCCCGTTCGCAGAACGCGCCCGCATCCGGTTCGAGCGCTCTGACAAAGAGATAGAAAGCGCCGTCGGGGCGCACGCAGGTGTAGCCGTATTCTTTCAGCGCGCCCGCAAGAAGATCACGGTTTTTCTCGTATACGGAAACGTCGGACGTGATGCCCTGGCACTTTTCCGCCATCTTCTGAAAAAGAGAAGGCGCGCACACATAGCCGAGCGCCCTGCCCGCGCCGCATACCGCAAGATACAGTTCCCGCGCGTTTTCCGCGTCGGGATTGACAAAGATATACCCGATGCG
Source organism: uncultured Clostridia bacterium (assembly GCA_944359385.1). GTDB lineage: Bacteria > Bacillota > Clostridia > Christensenellales > Borkfalkiaceae > Borkfalkia. The sequence goes on from CALVSU010000040.1 coordinate 4,545, forward strand.
CTCGCCGGGAAGGGAGAGCGATTTGGAATAAGAGTAGCACACGACGGTATTTTTATAGTATTTCGTGAGATACGGGACCTTTACCCCGCCGTACACGAGTTCGCGGTACGGTTCGTCGGTGACAAGATAGATCGTCCTGCCCAGTTCCCTGCTCTTTCTTTCGAGCACGGCGGCAAGTTTTCCGATCGTGTCTTCGCTGTACACGACCCCGCTCGGATTGTTGGGCGAATTGACGAGCACTGCCGCGGTTTTGTCCGTGAACGCCTTTTCCAAAAGGTCAAAATCGATCTGGAAGGTATCGGGATCGGAAGCGAGCGCGACAAGTTTCCCCCCCGCCGTTTCCGTAAACACCTTATATTCGGTAAAAAACGGCGCAAACGTGATGACCTCGTCGCCCGCGTCAAGCAACGCGGAAAGGGTGATCGTCAGAGACGCCGCCGCGCCGCAGGTCATATAGATAAAATCGGGATCGGTATTTACGCCCTGTGTCTTCGCGATGTACGCCGCGATCGCTTTGCGCACGTTCGGGTCACCCTGCGCGGAAGTATAGCCGTGCAGCGCCGTGGGATCGTCGGTGCTCAGAAGCTCTTTGAGGATATCTTCCACCGCCTGCGGAGGCTTTACGCTCGGATTGCCGAGACTGAAATCAAAGACCTTATCCGCCCCCACTTCGGCGGCACGTTTTTTGCCGAATTCGAAGATCTCGCGGATAACGGAACGTTTGCTGCCCAATGCATACATTCTCTGGTTCATTTTTTTGCCCTTCTTATGGATTTTTCGTGTATTATATCACAAAACGAAGATTCTTTCAACTCAAACGACGCAGGAAAAAACAAAGAAAAATCTTCTCGGCGCGTCCGTGCGCCGACGGCAACGCTTGACAAAAAACATAAAAAATCCTATACTTAAAACATTCATTGAAAATGAAAAAAGGAGGTGCCGCCATGGACGAAAAAGATATCCCGACCGAATCGCCCGACGAAGAGAGCGAGCAGAAGATCGTTCAGCTTCTCGACGAAAACAGGACGGACGACCTAAAATCCCTGCTCGACGAAATGCCGCTCGAAAAGATCGCAAAAGAACTCGAAACGCTGGACAGCGAGCACAGGATAAAACTGTTCGGATGTCTCGACAACGAAGTCGCGGCGGACGTTTTTGTCCTGCTCGGCAGCGAAACGCAGAAACACCTCCTCAAAAATTTCAGCGACGTCAAACTGCAATCGGTCACCGACGAGATCATCGACGACGACGTTGAGGAACTGCTCGAAAGCATGCCCACGGAAGTCGTCCACGAGGTTTTGCTCAAAGCGACCCCCGAAAACAGAAACGATAAGATCGTCGAGATCGTCGATTACCTCGAAGAGAAAAAGTTTTCCCAACTCAAACCGCTCCTTTCCGAACTCGAACCGCAAGACCTTGCGGAGATCTTCTCCGAACTGGACGAAGGGGATCTCCCTATCGTGTTCAGGCTGCTTCCGAAAGAACTCGCCGCGGAAACGTTCGTGGAGATGAACAGCACCCAGCAGGAACTGCTCATCCGTTCTTTCTCCGATAAAGAGCTCAAACTCATGCTCGACGAGCTGTTCGTAGACGACACCGTCGACCTCGTCGAAGAAATGCCCGCAAACGTCGTCAAGCGGATTCTCCTGCAAGCGGACAGCGAAACGAGAAAAGAGATCAACGAGATCCTTAAATACCCCAAAGACAGCGCAGGCAGCATCATGACAACGGAGTGCATATCCCTGCGTGCGCACATGACCGTCCGCGAATGCTTCGACAAGATCAGACGAGAGGCGATCGACAAAGAGACCATCTACACCTGCTACGTCACCGACGATCGGAAAACGTTGCTCGGCATCGTCACCGTAAAAGACCTTTTCCTGCACGGCTATGAAGAAAATGTCGGTTCTTTCATGGAAACAAACTGTGTCTTTGTCAATACCCAGCAGGATAAAGAGGAGGTGGCAAATCTTCTCTCCAAATACGACCTTCTTTCCGTTCCCGTCGTCGATCAGGAAAACCGTCTCGTCGGCATCGTCACCGTCGACGACGCGCTCGACGTCATCACCGAAGAAGCGACGGAAGATATTTCGTACATCAACGCCGTCACTCCTTCCGACAAACCATACCTTGAAACGCCCGTTCACAAGATCTATCTGCACAGGCTCCCCTGGCTTCTGATCCTCATGATCGGCGCAACTTTTACGGGGCTCATTCTCAACACATACGAACGGCTTCTTCTGCCCGTGCTCGTCGCGTGCGTCCCCATGGTCATGGGAACGGGCGGCAATGCGGGAAGTCAGGCATCCGTGACCGTCATCCGCGGCATGGCACTCGATGAAATACGCCCCCGCGATATTTTGCAGGTCATTTGGAAAGAACTGCGCGTATCCGTGCTCATCGCCATCTCCATCGGCATCGCTTGCTTTGCAAAATTGCAGATCATCGACCGCCTGATCTTTAGTTACGGTTATACGCTCACTTATTCGGCGGCGGTCGCCACGGCGATCGCATTCGCCGTTATCGTCGCAAAAATCGTCGGATGCTGTGTTCCCATCTTTGCAAAAGCCATCCGCATCGACCCTGCCGTCTTCGCAAATCCCTTTATCACGACCATCACGGACGTGCTGTCCCTGCTCATCTTCTGCGGCGTTACCATCGGACTTTTCGGCATCGTCGCATAGGCACCCGTTTCCCGTACCGCAAAATTTAGACAAAAAATATGCCGCCGCGCAGGACCTGCGCGGCGGCGTTTTGTCGTTTTCAGACTTACCGCCCTATTCTGCGGCGGAAATCTTCGGCGTCTTCTTTTTGACAAGCACTTTATAAGGTTTGATGAGCCCTTTCGCAATGAGCTGTTCGTCCGTCTTATACGGGAAATGGTAATCCATATAGATACAGCCCACATTCGCGAGTTCGAGACGGGCGGAAAGGTCTGCGATCAGCTCTTTCGCGTGTTTGAGGGCGCGCGCGCTCGTGATCTTGACCTTCATCGGCGTTTCGGCATATGTCTTTTTATCGGAAACGTCGGTAAAGCGGTACTTGGTGTCTTCATAATCGCAAGGATCGAGTGCGAGATACATCATGAGCGTCTTGCCTGCGATCTTCAAAACCGCGACTTTATTCCTGCCGACGCGGAAGTTTTCCCCGCCCTGGCATACGCGCGACTTCACTCCGGAAAGTTCGGCAAGCGCGTTTTTCAGCTCCGTATAATGATCTTGCGCACGCTCGTTCTGTATGAGTTTTGACTTGAAAGTGCGGCGGTATCTTGTGACCTCTTCATATCCCGCAGGGATCTCGCGGGCCGTTTCGTCTGCACGGACGGAACGGATGCGCTCGCGCACGCTTTCGCTGCCGCGATCTTCCGCAAGCGCCTGCACCGCCTCTTCTTCCGCCGATCTTTCGGCAAGGATGTCCTCTGTTTCCCTCTCCGCGCTTTCATCAGCGGCGGCGGTTTCACTTTCCAGTTCGTTAAGCGCGTCCCGCATTTTTCCGCGGAATTCCGCTTTTGCGCAGGGATTCATCTCCGCTTTGACGCAAAACACGCAATAGTGCATCGTTCCGCAAAGGTCGCGCCCCGCCTGTTCGCTCGCAAGCCATTTCTCTACGTCGATGACCTTCTGGCGCTCAAAAAAATCGCGTTCGGATATCCCCGACAAATCTTTTCCTTCCATTTTTCACACTCCCGATCGTCTTGCCCGTCCGAAACTGCCATTTTTATTTTATCATGTTTATTATAATACAAAATCCGTGAGAAAGCAAGGCAAAAGGCGTTTTTTTCTCTCATTCCCGCAAAAAACAAGAAATTGCCGCTCTCCTTACTCGATCACATACCGCTGTACGGGAGAAGACAAGACCTGCCCTTTTGCATTCTCTTCTTCCGACTCCTTTTCCAGATTTTCAATGCGCTTGCGAATGCCGAGCATACGCGCATCCGTCGCGGCGATGGTCTCTGCACAGCTTTTCAGTTCCGACACGATCTCGGGCCGGTCGGCACTCTCTTTTTTATATTTGATCTGATGTTCGAGGCTCGCCCAAAAATCCATCGCCACGGTGCGCAGCTGTATTTCCACGCGCATGATCTGCTTGCCCTCCGAGAAAAATACGGGTATCTCGACGATCATGTGATAGCTCCTGTACCCGTTCGGTTTGGGCTTGCGTATATAGTCCTTGACCGCGACGACGGTGATATCGTCCTGCATGGCGAGCATCTCCGCGACCTTGTAGATGTCGTCTATGAACGAACACACGACACGTATGCCCGCGACGTCGTTGAGCGATTCCGATATGGATGCGACGGTCAGCGGTTTTCCCATTCGTCTGAGTTTCTGCACGATGGAAAACGGCTTTTTCACCCGCGATGTGATGCTCTCGATCGGATTTCTGCTCGTTTTATAGGAAAGCTCCTCGTTGAGTACCTCAAATTTTGTGCGCACTTCGCGTATTGCGGAATTGTAGCGCATCATCAGTTCCATAAACTGATTCATCCTGTCGAAAGCAGTTCCCTCTTCTCCGCTGAGCAGTTCGCGGAGAAGATCGTCTTTCTCTTCTTTCGTTTCGGCCATGATTCCCCTCTCTTTTGTCAAAAATCGTTTTTACAGAAAAAATTTCGGCGAACGCCGCTCCGTGCAATTTGCTTCCAGCCTGGCGCGCGCGGCAAGCACACCCTCATCGTCAAAAAAACGCGCTCCTTTCGGGCACCCTTTCACGCAAGCGGCACAGGCAATGCACCTTCCGCAGTCGGAAAGATCCGCCTTTATGTTGCAGACGGGGCAAACAGAGACACATTTCCTGCAATGAACGCATTTTTCCGCGTCGAAAACAGGCGCTTTTTTGGGCGCGAGCATAGACGCGCTCAGCTCCCTGTACGGTCGATTCCCCCGCACGGGTTTCCCGATCGGCGCGCCGTTTACGACCTTTTCATAAGCGGCGATCGCAAAAGTCGTCGCCGCGAGCAGGTCTTCCGCGTCGGGACGGCCCGCCCCCACGAGCGCCGAATAGGAATGCTCCCCGATAAAAGCGCCCGCCGCACACACGCGAAAGCCGCGCTCCCCGAGAAGATCGCACGTTTCTAAGAGCGCGTCGTCATAGTCGCGGTTGCCGTAAACGGAGATCGCGACCGCGCGCGCACCGTTGCCCTGTATATTTTCAAATACGCTTTTCAGAATAGGCGGTACCCTGCCCCCGTACACGGGCGCGCCGAAAATAACGACGTCCTCCTCGTCGAACGCATAGCTTCTCAAACGTGCCGCAAGCGGCGTAAGATCGACGATCTGCGTCTTGGAAAGCATATTCTCGAAAAACTTTTTGCCGACCGCCGCGACGATTTTTTTCGTCGTCCCCGTCGGACTGAAATACATGAGCGTAAGCTGCATATCCGCCACCGTGATTTTGTTTTACGCTATGTATTTTATCACGGAAACGCCCTTTTGTAAAGCAGATTCCGCCGCGGCTTTTTTGGACAACACCTTAGCACCATTCAGCCTTTAAACTGATCAAAAATGCCGAAAGCCCTGCGGGCGATGCCCGCGGGGCTTTTTATATTGAGAATTTTTTGAAACGCGCTGACGACCTCTTCGGAAAAAACGCCGAAAGCCTCTTCGAGCGGCGGGTCAGAAATCTTTTCTTTTATAAATGCCGACCGAAACAACGAACGAGACGAACACTCCCGCAACGCCCGCCGCGAACAGGAGGCAGACGCCGATGAACGCGGGATCTCCGCCGATCAGCTCGATGAACGATGCCGCACCCACGCTGAGGAGCATGACCGCCAGAACGACAAGCAGATAGACCGCGCGCGCCTTCTCCACGCCGATCCTGAACACGAGGGGCAGGACGACATCCGTGACGATCAACCCCATACCGCCGAACATGAGGACCGCAAACAGATTTTCCTGTGTTCTGAAAGCGGGAATGGCAAAAAAGACAAAAGACAATGCCCAAACGGGGATAAAGATCAGCAATCCGAGAAGATATCTCGCGGCGGCGAGTTCCTTTCTCGAAACGCCCGAGGCGAGCGCAAATTTGTCCCAGTTGTCCTTTTCGTCGTAAGCGATCGCGGAGACGGGCGCGACCGCGCCGCAGAACATGGAAAGCCCCACATAGAAATAGAGATTTCCCGACAGCGCGCCCACGACGAAGAACACGACAACCAGAAACGCATAGTAGAGCAACTGTCCTTTTAAGTTTTTCAGATCTTTCAGCAATGTACCCTTCATACTCTTTCACCTCTCGCATAATACAGCATGATGTCTTCCAGCCCCGCCCTGTCGAGCGCGACGCCCGCGCCCGCCTTTTGTCTGTCAACGAGCGCGCTCATCCCGAAATCGCCCCGTATATACGCCGCCACCGCATCTTTCCCGAGCGCGGCGACTTGTTCTGCCGACCCGCGGAAAATGCCGTACCGCTCGCGGAGCGCGTCTTTCTCTTCCGCAAATACGATCTTTCCTCCGTGGATAAAGACAATATAATCGCACAGTTTTTCAAGATCGGTGACGATGTGCGAGGATATGAGCACGGAACGCCGCTCCTCCTGCATGAAATCGTAAAGGAAACCTAAAATTTCGTCCCGCGCAACGGGATCGAGCCCCGAAGTCGGTTCGTCGAGCACCAGAAGCTCCGCTCCGTGCGAAAGCGCGACCGCAAGCGCCGCTTTCTGCTGCATCCCGCGGGAAAAATTCCTGATCTTTTTATCCTCGGGCAGGGCAAATTTTTCCGCATACGCGAAAAACGACTGCTCGTTCCAGCCCGCAAAAATCAGCCGCATGACCGCACTCACGTCTCTGAGCGTCAGATTTTCGGGAAGACAGTTTTCACCCAAAACCGCGCCGATTGCGTTCTTCTCCTTTTTGGAAAGGGCAGCCGCGTCCTTGCCGAACACTTGGATCTTGCCGCCGTCGGGATTGACAAGCCCGAGGATGCTTTTGATCGTCGTGCTCTTGCCCGCGCCGTTTTCGCCGATAAATCCGACCACACACCCCGCGGGCACGTCGAACGACACGTCTTCCAGCGTGAAATCTTTATACTTTTTTGTGAGATGCCGAACGCTGACGTTATTCATTTCATTCCTCTCCTTTTAACAGCAAACGAAATACTTCTTTGATCTCTTCGTCGGAAAGCCCGCCCGTGCGCGCAAGATCGATCGCCTCCGCAAACCGCTCTTCCGCCTGTCTCAGATGCTCCTCGCGGATGAGTTCGGTGTTGCGCGGCGCGACGAAACTCCCCTTCCCCTGCACGGAACAGATAAATCCGTCCCGTTCCAGATCGTCGAAGGCGCGCTTGGTCGTGATGACGCTGATGCGCAGTTCCTTCGCCAATGCGCGTATGGACGGGAGCGGGTCTCCCTCTTTTGCTTCCCCGCGCAGGATCGCCCCCTTGATCTGTCCGTAGATCTGTTCGTAAATGGGCTTATCCGACGCGTTGCTGATGATCACGTTCATTTTCTTCTCCGACGCGTAAACTGTATATATACATTATATACACTATAAACATTTTGTCAACTTATTTTCTGCAAAAAACAAAAAGATTTTCCTTGCGTCCGTGTTGAAAAGAATACAATTTCGGCTTGTCCGCAATCTCTAAACCCCG
>CALVSU010000041.1 GCA_944359385.1 uncultured Clostridia bacterium
ATCCGGAGAAAAAGCTGAAGATCGTCGGCATCACGGGCACGAACGGAAAGACGACGACAGCGCACATGATCGCCTCGGTTTTCAAGGCGGCGGGGATATCCTGCGGCAATATCGGGACGCTCGGCATATTTTACGAGAACAAGGAGATCGCGCCCGAATTGACGACGCCCGATCCCGTTTTTTTGTACAAGGTTTTTGCGGACATGGCGGCGTGCGGCGTCGAATGGGTGGTCATGGAAGTGTCCGCGCACGCGCTGTATTTCGGCAAGGTGGACGGGATCACTTTCGAATATTGCATCTTCACCAATCTGACCGAAGATCATCTGGATTTCTTCAAAAACATGGAGGAGTATGCGGCGGCGAAGGAAAAGCTGTTCCTGCCTGACAAGTGCAAGTGCGCGATACTCAATTTTGACGATGAAGAGGGAAGAAAATTAGCGTCTTTTACGGCAAGGAGCGTGAGCTACGCGCTTGACAATCCTTCCGACGTTTTTGCCGTCGATATTGCGGACACCGTCGACGGGTGCAGATATATCATCAACCTCTTCGACGAGCTTTATGAGATCGGGCTGAACATGACGGGCAGGCACAACGTCTACAATTCCATGGCGGCGGCGGAATGTGCGAAGCTTGCGGGCATACCCGTTTCCGTGATCGCGGAAGGGTTGGGCTCTTTGGAGAAAGTCAGCGGCAGACTGGAGCGGGCGGGCGGATACCGCGGAGCGGATATATTCGTCGATTTTGCGCATACTCCCGACGGGCTGGAAAAATCTCTGCGCGCACTGCGGCCGCATTGCAAAGGCAGGCTCATCTGCCTGTTCGGTTGCGGCGGAAACCGCGATGCGCTCAAGCGCCCGATCATGGGCGAAGTTTCCGCGCGGCTTGCGGATTTTACCGTTCTGACTTCCGACAATCCCCGCTATGAAGACCCGTTCGATATCGTATTGCAGATCGAAAAAGGGGTGAAACGGGTGACGGACGAGTATATCATTGTAGTCGACAGGGAAAGCGCGATCGAGTACGCCGTGGATAAACTGTCTGCAGGAGATGTTCTTCTGATCGCAGGCAAGGGCGGCGAAAATTATCAGGAGATCATGGGCGTGAAGCATATTTACAGCGATTTTTCCACCGTCCGCGGCATACTCAAATTCAAGGCGGCGGAGAGGGGCGGTTGAAATGAAAGCGGAGTTGCTGGTTTTTCTCGCTGCGGCGGGACTTTCGGCGTTTTTCTGTGCGCTGGCGATACCTGTTTTGCGCAAATTGCACGCGGGGCAATACATTCTCGGTTATGTGGAAGAACATAAAAGCAAGAGCGGCACGCCCACAATGGGCGGGCTTGCCTTTGTTGCCGCCGCGGCGGTCGCCGCGGCGGCGGCGGGATTGTTTGCGGACAGGCTTTCCGCCGTCTCGCTTACGCTGGGGTTTGCATATCTCGCAGTGGGGTTCATTGACGATTTTCTCAAATTCCGTTTCCGCAGGAACCTCGGACTGCGCGCCTATCAGAAGATCTTGTTTCAGCTGGCGATCGCCGTCATTGCCGGCGTTTTTTGTTATGTCAACGGGCTTACGGTGCTCAACGTTCCGTTCACGAGCTATGCCGTCGATATCGGTGCATGGATCATTCCGCTCGCAATCGTCGCCTTCATCGCGACGGTGAACAGCGTCAATCTTACGGACGGGCTTGACGGCCTTGCCGCTTCCGTAGGCATCTGTTATTTTATTTCGTTTGCTTTTCTTGCGAGCGCGCTTGCGGGCGGACGGACAAGCCTTTCGTCGCTGTCGGTGATCCTCGGCGGGGTGCTGGCGGGATATCTTCTCTTCAATACGAACAAGGCATCCGTTTTCATGGGGGATACGGGGTCGCTGAGCCTGGGAGGATTTGCCGCCTCGATCGCCGTGTTCGGCGGGAATGCGCTGTATATTCCCGTGATCGGGATAATGTTCGTACTTTCGAGCATATCCGTCATCATTCAGGTAATATATTATAAACGGACGAAAAAGAGGGTGTTTCTCATGGCGCCCCTGCATCATCATTTCCAGAAAAAGGGCTATTCCGAAAGCAAGATCGTGTATGCCTATGCGCTGATCACCGCCGCGGCGGGGATCTTGTGCGTCTGTTTCGTTCAATAAAAAAGAGGTGAGTTTTTCATGTATTTCAAAAATCAGAAATTTCTCGTTGCGGGCATGTCGAGAAGCGGCGCGGCGAGCACGGATTTTCTCCTGAAACGAGGAGCGGTCGTGTATATGTACGACGATATTTCCGACGCGGCGGTGCGCAAGACGATGAACGAGCTTTCCGCGCGCGGGGCGAACGTGCTTCCGCAGGGCGGCGTCGCGTCGGCGGTGGACGAATGCGACGTGCTCGTGCTCAGCCCGGGCATTCCCATCGATCATCAGCTTCCCGTCGCGTTCAGAAAAAAGGGAAAGCGCATCATCGGGGAAGCGGAGCTCGGCTGTCTGTATCTGCGCGCGGCGCTCGTTGCGGTCACGGGTACGAACGGAAAGACGACGACGGTTACCATGATCGACGAGATCCTGCGATCGGCGGGGCTTTCGAGCTGTGCTTGCGGGAATATCGGAGTGCCGATCAGTGCAAAGACGGACGAACTCGGCTATGACGACATCGCCGTTGCGGAAATTTCGAGTTTCCAGCTGGAAACGCTTTCGAGCATACGCCCGCACGTCGCCGTCGTCACGAACATTACGGAAGATCATCTCAACCGCCATTACAATATGGAGAACTACATATTTCTCAAATCCAAATTGCTGCGCAATATGCGTGAGAGCGAGTATGCCGTCCTTAACTATGACGACGAACGCGTCCGGGAATTTGAAAAAAATGTGCGCTGTCCCGTCCGTTTTTTCTCGGTGAAAGAGCGCGTCAAGGGGGCGTATCTCTATGAAGGCGGGCTGTATTTCGAAAACGAAAAGATCGTGGACGCGTCCGCGCTGTCGCTGAAAGGGGAACACAACATAAAAAATGCGCTTGCGGCGATTTGTGCGGCAAAGCTTCTCGGCGTAGAGAGCAAAGCGGTGGGCGAAGCGCTCACGAAAATGCGCGGGGTAAGGCATCGCATCGAAAAGGTTGCGGAGGTGGACGGCGTCACATACATAGACGATTCCAAGGGGACGAACGTGGACGCCACGCTCACAGCCGTAAGCTGTATGCAGGAGGATACCGTGCTTTTGCTGGGAGGGAAAGACAAGGGGTACGATTACGACAAGCTTTTTGCAAAACTTGCGGGTTCGCGCGTGGTGCATGCGGTGCTTTACGGGGAAAACCGTTTCAAGCTTCTGAGCAGTGCGGTGAAAACGGGATATGCGCAGGTCACCCTCTGCGCAGGGTTCGATCTTGCGGTGAAGATCGCGTCTATGACGGCTGAAAAAGGGCAGTGCGTTCTTTTGAGTCCTGCGAGCAGTAGTTTCGATATGTTTTCGGGGTATGAAGAGCGCGGCGAAAAATTTGCGAAGATCGTAGCGGAACTGGGGAGTTCGGAAAATGCAGCGGGCGTCGGCGAAGAATATTGCGTCGAGTGAAAAAACGCGGAGCGTTTCGCGCCTGCTCGGCGGGGAGATCGCGATACCGATCCTCGTGATCGCGCTTGCCGCTTTCGGCGTGCTCATGGTGTATTCGGCGAGCTTTTACGCCGCCGAAGCGACTTACGGCGACGCGTTCTATTTCATGAAAAAACAGCTCGCGGGGTTTGTTCTCGGCGTCGGCGCGATGATCGGGGCGAGCTTTTTTCCTTATCAAAAACTTGCGAAGCTCAAATGGCCGGCGCTCATCGTCTCGCTTGTGCTGTTGGCGGCGGTGTTTATCCCCGGGGTGGGAAGAGAAAGTTACGGCGCGACGCGTTGGATCGGGCTCGGACCCGTCACCGTGCAGCCTTCTGAGATCGCGAAGTACGGATTCGTCATTTTTGCGGCAGCGTACATGAGCGAAAAACCCGAACGCATGAAAAAATTTACGGGCATGTTGCCCGTTCTCGGTGCGGGCGCGGGGATCTGTTTGCTGGTCATTCTGGAACCGAATATGTCCATCACCATGTGCATCGGGCTCCTCATGGTCGCCATGCTCTTTCTCGGCGGGGCGAAGATGCGGCATCTGGTCTTCATCCTGATTCCGATCGCGCTCGCCGTGCCCGTGCTCATCGTCATGGAGCCGTATCGCCTGAAACGCCTTTCCGCTTTTCTCGATCCGTGGGCGTCGCCGCAGGGGGAGGGATATCAGCTCATCCAGTCGCTCTATGCGCTCGGCAACGGGGGCTGGTTCGGCACGGGACTGTTTTCTTCGCGCCAGAAATATCGCTTTCTTCCTTTTGCCGAATCGGATTTTATCCTCTCCGTCATCGGGGAAGAGTTCGGCTTTGTCGGCATATTGGTGTTGTTTGCCGTTTCGGGCGCGCTCATCTGTTTCGGGATCAAGACGGCGGCGCAGAGCCGCGAGCTGTTCGGATTTCTCACCGCGTCGGGTATCACGATGGTCTATGCGATCCAGGTCGTCGTGAACGCGCTCGTCGTGAGCGGTTCCATTCCGCCCACGGGGCTTCCGCTCCCGCTCATCAGTTCGGGGAACACGTCGCTCATCTTCACGATGGCGGCGATGGGCGTTCTGTACAACATTTCCAAAAGCGCAAAGCGCGCGCCGCAGATAAGCGCGGCGCACGGACGAAACAGACCGCTTTCGTCTTGCGCGAGGGATGCGTGAGAGGGCAAAGGCGGAAACGCGGCATAAAGACAAAGGACAAACGCAACAATACGAAAAAATAAAAGGCGCGCCGCCTTTTGGGCGGCGCGCGCATTATGAAGGGAGCGGTACCGTTTCGGTGCTGTTCCCTTCGTTCACTTTTTGCGGATTCATGCCATATTATGGAATGAGGGAGGCGTATCCTCGGAGACGGGGATCTGCCTGCCGTCTTTTGCGTTGTTTTCTGCAAGGAGTGAATTATGGATAAATTTATAATAGAAGGAGGCAGGCCTCTGTACGGAGAAGTCGAGATCCAATCGGCGAAAAACGCCGTCTTGCCTCTGCTTGCCGCGTCTATTTTAACCGATGAACGAGTGATCATACATAAATGCCCGAGGATCCGCGACGTTCTGAATATGATACAGATCTTGGGGGAACTGGGGTGCAAGACCACATTTTACGAAGATACGCTGGTGATCGACAGCGCCGATGCGGCAAATCACGAGATCCCGTCGGAACTGGCGAAGGAACTTCGTTCGTCTATTTTTATGCTTGGGTCGGTCGTGGCGCGGTTCGGTAAGGCAAAGATCGCATACCCGGGCGGGTGCGATATCGGTATCAGACCCGTCGATCTTCATCTGAAAGGTCTCAAAAGCCTCAACGTGAAGATCTCGGAAGAGGGCGGATACATCAACTGTTCGTGCGATCGCCTGACGGGGGCGGATATTCTTCTGGACTGTCCGAGCGTGGGTGCGACGGAAAATATCATTCTCGCAGCAGTCAGGGGGCGCGGCACGACGCTCATTCGCAACGCGGCGAAGGAACCGGAAATACGTGACCTGCAAAATTTTCTCAACCGCATGGGGGCGAAGGTCGCGGGGGGCGGCACGTCCACGGTGCGCATCGAAGGAGTGGAAAAACTCGGCGGCGTGGAATATACGCCCATGTCCGACCGCATCGAAGCGGGTACGTTTCTGATCGGGGCTGCGATGTGCGGCGGGGAAATCGGGCTGAACAATGCCTGCGCGGACAATATTGCCGCCGTTATACATAAATTGCGCGAAATCAGTTGCAAAATCAGTGTAAAAAATGATAAAATATACATAAAGAGCGGAGGGACGAGAAAATCCCTGCGCATGATCGAAACGATGCCGTATCCCGGGTTTCCCACCGACTTGCAGGCTCCCGTCACCGCGCTCGCGTGCATATCGGAGGGTTCGACCGTCGTGGTGGAAAATCTGTTCGAAACGCGTTTCAAGCATGTGCCCGAGCTTATCCGCATGGGAGCGGACATCACGGTGCGCGGCAGGGCGGCGTTTGTCCGCGGCGTGCCGTCTCTGCGCGGGGCGGACGTCGTTGCGGGAGATCTTCGCGGCGGCGCGGCGCTGACGCTGGCGGCGGCTTCGGCGGAGGGGTTGAGCACGGTCACCGATCTTTATCACATCGACAGAGGGTATTCGGGTTTTGAATATAAGCTCTCGTCGCTCGGCGTCAGAATACGCCGCGTACATATCTGACCCCAAAATTACACAAGAGGAGATCCGATGAAAAGCAAAAAACTTGTCATAGGCTATGCGATCGCCGTTTTTTTGCTCATATTCGTGATCACGTTCAATTCCGTGTGTGCGATCACGCAGTTTGACGTGAAATTCGAAACGAGCAGCGCCGGCGCTACGGCGAGCGCGAAAACGGTGCAGGAACGTCTGGACGCATATCTGAAAAAAAGCTTTCTCTTTTTCAAGGAAAAAAATGTGTATAACGTCGTCGACAAGGTCTGCGAAGAGGACGGGACGTACCTGGAAGTGCTGTCGGTGAAAAAAACTTTTCCGAACAAGGTGACCGTAAGCGTCGCGGAGCGTTATGAAAAGTATGCTTTTTCCGTGAACGGGGAATACTATATCACCGATACGCACGGGGAGATCCTCGCCGTCAAAGAAGACAACGCGAACAACATCGGCGGGAACAACATCGACATCAAGGGCTTTACGTTTGCGGAAGCGGAGACGGGGCAGATCATCACTGCCGACGAAGAGGAAATGTTTTCCGTGCTGATGACTCTCCTGAACACGACGGCGGACGAAAAGCTCGGCGGTATCCGCGGCCGCATCGCGTCGGCGGAATATATTTCCCGCGGAAGCGGACTCACGGTAAAAGACGATCTTTTTGTTTTTACGTTTACGGAAGGGATCAAAATCGTGCTCGAACACCAGAACATCGTGGACGGCGAGGCAAATCCGATCACGATCGAAGAGCGGCAGAAGTGTCTGGCGGATGCGATCGATCTTTATAACGGGCTGACTGATTCGCAAAAGACGTTTGGTTACATATTTTCCTATAAGCAAAGCGACGGATCGACTGCTTGTTTTTATCGGGAAGAGGAATTTGAAAACGAATAGAAACCGAGGTAAAAATTACCTTTGCAATTCCCCGAATATTTTGTTCGGGGAACGTTTTTTTATTGACATACAGAAAAATTTATTATATAATAGTGATTGTATAACAGAGTTTGTCGAAACGTGTTGCAAAAGAAAAAACGGAGAAGAAAAAATGAGCCGCAAAAGCGTTACGGTATTGTGCGTCGAATCTTCTGAGATTACCGCGTTGACGGGCGAGAGGGGCGTAAACAACACCTTTGTCTTTCAGGGGATGCAGACGGAAAAATACGACGGTTTTGCCGACGGTCAGTTCTTCGATCCCGCCAAACTGAAAGAAGCGGTCTTTGCGGCGCTTGACGGCATGGAGCTGAGCTGCGGGGGCGGTACGAAGGAGGTCTTTGTCGGGGTTCCCGGGGAATTTGTCAAAGTCGTGAACAGGCGGCACCTGATCAGTTTCCAACGGAAGCGCAGGGTGACTTCCGCGGACATAGATCTTCTTTATCAGAAAGGGAGTGCGGACGGGCAAAGCGGTGAATTTATCTGCCGCGGTTCGGTGTTTTTCGTGACGTCTGACAAGCGTCGTTCCATCGATCCCGTCGGCATGATCAGTGATTCGCTGGAAGGATATCTGAGCTACTTTTTTGCGGACGTCCGTTTTTGTGAACTGTTCCGCAACATTCTTTCCGAATACGGCATAAGAAAAGTGAACTTTCTGCCGCTTTCTTTGGCGGAAGCGTTGTATCTGATCCCTTCGGAAGTGCGCGACGAATATGCGATCCTGCTCGACGTCGGATATATTTCCATGACTTTCTCCGTTGTATGCGGCAACGGCATCGTCTTTCAGAATGCGTATTCCGTCGGGGGAGGTCATGTTGCGGCGCATATCATGGACGACTGCGGCATCTCTTTCGAAGCGGCGGAGGCAATGCTCCGCAAGGTCAACCTTTCCAGCAGAGACGACGCGGAATCCAAGCTCGAATACAGCGGCAAGAGTGAAAATTATACGCTTTCTCTCGGCGAAGTAAAAGAGAAAGTGAAAGAGGGGCTGGACATCGTCTGCGAAGCGGTGAATCACAGCCTTGAATTGTGCGATGACAGGAATCTCGAATACAAACCCATCCTTTTGACGGGCGGCGGTATCACGGGCATCAGGGGGGCGCGCGAACACATCAGCGGCAGGCTGAACAAGGTCGTGGAGATCGTCACGCCGAAACTTCCTTATTACAACAAAGCGGCTCAAAGTTCATTGCTGAGCCTTTTGGATATGGCTTTGAGAACCAAGCGGGAACGGGGCTTTATCCGCAAATTATTTTACGGAATCGGAGGATAACATCAATTATGTTCAACAGTTTAGACAGTTTGTCCGGCGTGGCGAGGATCAAGGTCATCGGCGTCGGCGGTGCGGGGTGCAATGCCGTCAACAGGATGATCGAGGCGGGGATCCAGAGTGCAAGCTACGTTGCGGTCAATACCGATAAACAGATCCTGCTTCTTTCCAAAGCGGAAAACAAGATCCAGATCGGGTCGGCTCTTACCAAAGGGCTCGGCGCGGGCGCGGAACCCGAGATCGGCAGGGCGGCGGCGGAGGAGAGCAAAGAAGTTCTCACCGAAGCGGTCAAAGATACCGACCTTCTCTTTATTACGGCAGGCATGGGCGGCGGTACGGGTACGGGCGCTGCTCCCGTCATCGCGAAGATCGCGCGCGATCTGAAGATCCTCACGATCGCCGTCGTGACCGAGCCTTTCAACTTCGAAGGCAAAAAGCGCATGGACAACACCGTGAAGGGGTTGGAAAATCTTAAAAAGTACGTCGATACCCTGATCATCATTCCGAACGACAAGATCACCTGCGTCGTTCCGAAGAACACGCCGATGGTCGAAGCGCTTCGCGTGGCGGACGAGATCCTCAAACAGGGTATCCGCGGCATCGCAGACCTGATCGTGAATCCTGCGCTTATCAACCTCGACTTTGCTGACGTGCGCACCATTCTGAAAGATCAGGGGCTCGCTCATATGGGCGTCGGCGTGGCGAAGGGCGAAAACAGGATCGTCGAAGCGGTCCGTCTGGCGGTCAACTGCCCGCTTCTCGAAACGACGATCGAAGGCGCGAAGGGCGTCATTCTGAACATCGTCGGCGGCAACGACCTGACCATGGACGAAGTACAGACGGCGGCAACGCTCGTGCAGAGCGTTGTGGATTATTCCGCAAACATCATCTTCGGCGCCTGCATCGACAGCAACATCAACGACGAAGTGGAAGTCACCGTCATCGCAACGGGATTCCCGCACGTCGAAAATATGTTCAATCCCAAAGACGAGAGAAACGTCGCGAGCAGGAATTTCTTTGTGAACAGGGGACTTCCCGAATCGAACGCGGAAGGACAGGCTCCTCAGCAGACCGTCCAGCCGCAGAACGTTGCGCCTTCTTACATCCGCACGCCTATGAACAATACGATGCAGGGACAGCAGCCCCCCGTTTACAGGCAGCCTTATCAACAGCAGCAATACGAACAGCGCAGACAGCAGGAACAGCAATATGCCCGTGCGCAGGCGCAATATCAGCAGGCACCCCAGCAGGCGCCTCAGCAGGCGGCACCGCAGCAGGGCGGAGCGCAATATCAGCAGGCTCCGCAGTATCGTCAGCCCGCGCAGCAGTATGAGGAGCAGACGCAGTATCAGCAGGCGCCCCAGCAGAACGCGCAGGGCGGCGCACAGTATCAGCAGGCTCCGCAGTATCGTCAGCCCGTACAGCCGCAGTATCCCGATCAGGGATATCAGCAGGCTCCGCAGTCGGTCCGCAGTGCAACCGCTCAGGAAGAGGAAAAGCCTCTGCCGACTTTCGTTCAGCGCCTTTTTAAGAGAAAGTGATTCGAAAAATCGGATATAAAAACGCAAAGATCGCCCGCGGAAATCATTTCCGCGGGCGATTTGTCGGTTTGCGCGGGGCGGTAAGAGATCGTCGGAGGGGACTGCTTGAAAAAGTACTTGTGCGGGGCGGTAAACAGACGGTTCTTAAAGCTGTCGGCTTATTTTTTATAAAAATTTTTTCCGCCCGACGAGATCGCTTTTATTTTCTGATAAAACATAAAGGGAAAGGCAAGGAGTATGATTCCTTGCCTTTCCCTTTGGATAGCGAATCGGCAATAAGTTTGATTTTGTTATTGAGGTTCGTTTTCGAGAGCTTCGCTGTACGCCGTAAGGATCGCATTTTTCAATGTTTCGCGTGTCTCTGTGTTTAAGGGATGCGCGATATCCTTGAATTCTCCGTCGCTCGTTTTGCGGCTGGGCATAGCGATGAACAAACCGTCCGTACCGTCGATCACTTTGATGTCGTGAATGACAAAACAATTATCGATGGTGATGGATGCTACCGCTTTGAGTTTGCTGTCGTCCTTTTTCACGAATCGGATTCGTACTTCAGAAATATTCAAAATGTTTCCTCCTTATGCAAGAACATGTATTCTTATTTACATTCTACTATATAATTTTCCGTTTTTCAAGTGGGAAACAAAAAAATTTTCAAAATTTTGTATTTTTTTTATAATTATACCTTTTTTCGCCTGATTCGGCATATATTATGCCATGAACAAAACGTTTTGGCAGAATTATGACAGAATTTATTTTATCGGGATCGGCGGCATCAGTATGAGCGGGCTTGCGGAGTATCTTCTTTTCCGCGGTTTTTCCGTATCGGGGAGCGATCTTTGCGAGAGTGCGCAGACGGCGCGGCTTAAAAAACTCGGTGCGAGGATCTGTATCGGACACAGCGCGGAAAATCTCAAAGACGCACAGATCGTCGTATGCGGTTCCGCGATCAGGGAAGACAATCCCGAACGCATTGCGGCGGGGGAGAAAAAACTTCCCGTTTTCGGAAGAGGGGATCTTCTCGATCTTGTCGCGCGCGATCATAAAAACGTTGTGGCGGTCGCGGGATGTCACGGGAAAACGACGGCGACGGCGATGTGCGCACACATGGTCGAAAATTGTGCCGGCAGCGTTACGGCGCATATCGGCGGGGAAGATTCGCAATTCGGCAATATGCGGATCGGGAGCAACCGTTTTTTTGTTACGGAAGCCTGTGAATATAAAGGGAATTTTCTGAAACTGCATCCCGATCTGTCGGTCGTGTTGAACACGGATGCCGATCATCTGGATTTTTACGGGAGTGAAAAAAATCTGACGAAAGCGTATTGTGATTTCTGCGAAAAGGCAAAGACAGCGATCGTCTGCCGTGAAGACAAGATCGCAGAACTCGTGCCGAGCGCGGTGACGTTCGGGCTTTCGCCGCGGAGCGACGTCGGGGCGGAAGAGATCGCCTCGCAGAACGGGAAATACTCGTTCACTTTGCGCGCGGGCGGAGAATTTCTAGACAAGATACGCTTGCGTGTCTATGGAAAGCACAATATTTACAATGCGCTTGCGGCGGCGTCGGTCGGATTGCATTTCCGCTTTCCGCCGTATATGATCGCCGAAGGACTGGAAAAATTCTGCGGGATACGCCGTCGTTTCGAGTGCCTGGGAAAATATGCGGGGGCGGAATTTATTGCCGATTATGCGCATCATCCGCGGGAGATCGCGGCGGCGCTGCAGACGGCACACGACTTGGGGAAGGAGAAGACGATCGTCGTTTTTCAGCCGCACACTTATTCGCGCACAAAGATCTTTTTTGAAGACTTTGTGAATGTCCTCTCGGGTATTGAAAATCTTGTTATTTACAAGACATATGCCGCGCGAGAATATTTTGACGAAGCGGGCTGTGCGCTCACGCTGGCGCAGCATCTCGGGAACGCTTTGTATGCGGAAACAGTCAAAGAGCTTGTTTTATACTTAAAAGGGTCTCTTCGCGGCGGAGAAACGGTCCTTTTTCTCGGCGCGGGCGACATTTATTATGCCGCAAAAGAAGCGTTGGTGCGCCTGAAAAAATGTGAATAAATATTACAAATACAAATAAATAAAGAAGCGGCGCGCCCTTCGGTAACG
>CALVSU010000042.1 GCA_944359385.1 uncultured Clostridia bacterium
AGAGTCGCTCCCAGTCTCCTGGTCAGTTCACAGGCATTGTTGTAAGTACGGTCTGTCGTCCCGAAACAGGGCATCGTGACCGCGACGATATCCTTCATGTCTTTGCCGAGACTTTGAAACGCGCGCGCCGTGACGAGCAAAGCAAGCGCACTGTCCAGCCCGCCCGAAACGCCGATGACCGCCGTCTTCGCGTCCGTATGCGACAGCCGTTTTTTCAGACCTGCCGCCTGAACGGAAAGGATAAACTCCGCGCGCGCGCCCCTCTCCTCTTCGTCCGGCACGAAGGGAAGTCTTTCGATCCTGCGCGTGAGCGCACCCGAACCGCTGTGTGCGCTAAAACTTATCTTCTTATAATCCTCCCCCGCCGTCGCGACAAACGTGTCAATGCGTCTGCGTTCAAAGGAAAGCTTTTCCGCGTCGATCTCGGAGACGGTCATGCCGTTTTCAAACAAAACGCTTTCGGCGAGAACGGCGCCGTTTTCCGCTATGATATCATGCCCTGAAAACGCCATATCCGTCGTGGACTCTCCGTCACCTGCGTCCGCATAAACATAGCCGCTCACCGTCTTTGCCGATTGACAACGGATGATCAGCCGCCTGTACTCTGCTTTGCCCGCCGTTTCGTCGGAAGCGGAAAGATTGGCAATGATGTGCGCGCCCGCGCGAGCGTGCGAAGTCGAAGGCGGATCTGCAACCCAAAGATCTTCACAGATCTCCGCCGCCACCGTAAAGCACGGCTCTTTCTCTTCGGCGAAAATCATCTTGTTTCCGAACGGTATCTGTTCACCGAAAAAGGTAACGGTTTGATTCTCGCCGCAAAAACCGCAAAAATTCCGCTTTTCGTAAAATTCGGCGTAATTGGGAAGGTGCATTTTCGGAACAAACGCAAGCACTTTGCCGTCATTAAGCGCCGCGGCACAGTTATAGAGCGCGCCGCCCTGCACGAGCGGAACGCCGACAAAGACGAGCATCTTTTTCTTTGCCGTAAACGCGGCGATCTCTCGCAGACAGATCGCGCATGCGTCCGTCAGAACCTTCTGCGAAAAAAGATCCCCGCAAGTGTAGCCGCTCAGGGAAAGCTCGGGAAAGACCAGCAGCTGCACGCCCGCCTTTTCCGCTTCCGCGATCTTTTCTTTGATTTTTTCGGCGTTAAAACGCACGTCGGCGACGCGCATTTCAGGCGTCGCCGCGGCAACTTTGACAAAACCGTGTTTCATCTTAAAGCGTTATTCTCCGTAATGTCTATTCCGCGTCGTCTGCGGCGCTTCCGTCCTCGGAAGACTTGTTTTTATATGCCGCACGGATCTTTCCTTCGATCTCCTGCGATTTGTCGGGATTGTTTTTCAGCCATTCGCGCATTTTTTCGCGGCCCTGCGCGACCTTTTCCCCGTCATAAGAGAACCACGCGCCGCTCTTTGCGATGATGCCTGCGTTCGTGCCCAGATCAATGATGCAGCCTTCCTGCGAAATGCCTTCTCCGTAAAGAATGTCAAATTCTGCCGTCTTGAAAGGAGGAGCGAGCTTGTTTTTCACGATCTTTGCGCGGGTCTTGTTTCCCATGATGCCGTCACTGTCTTTGAGCGCGTCCGCCTTGCGCACGTCGATGCGCACGCTCGCGTAAAATTTCAGTGCCTTGCCGCCCGGAGTCGTTTCGGGGTTGCCGAACATGACGCCGACTTTTTCGCGCAGCTGGTTGATAAAGATAACGCAAGTGTTCGATTTGTTGATGATGCCCGTGAGCTTTCTGAGTGCCTGCGACATGAGCCTCGCCTGCAAACCGACGTGCGATTCGCCCATTTCCCCTTCGATCTCCGCCTTAGGCGTGAGCGCGGCTACCGAGTCGATGACGATCAGATCCACCGCACCGCTCCGAACGAGAGAGTCGCAGATGTCCAGCGCCTGCTCGCCCGTATCCGGCTGGGAAACATACAGATTATCAAGGTCAACGCCGAGTTTTTTCGCGTAGACGGGGTCAAGCGCGTGCTCTGCGTCGACAAACGCCGCTATGCCGCCTGCTTTCTGTATCTGCGCGATCGCGTGCAGGGCGACCGTCGTTTTGCCCGAAGATTCAGGACCGAAGACTTCGATGATCCTGCCGCGGGGAAGTCCGCCGATGCCCAGCGCGATATCCAGCGAAAGACAACCCGTGGGGATGACTTCGATATCTACATTCCCTGCGGAAGAGCCGAGCTTCATGATCGCGCCCTTGCCGTAGTGTTTCTCGATCTGGGCAAGGACCTGATCGAGTGCCTTCATCTTTTCGTTATCCATATGAAAACCTCTTTTAGATTTTTACCTTGATTTCGCTATTTATGCCTGA
Organism: uncultured Clostridia bacterium; assembly: GCA_944359385.1. Lineage (GTDB taxonomy): Bacteria > Bacillota > Clostridia > Christensenellales > Borkfalkiaceae > Borkfalkia. Next base: position 2,321 of record CALVSU010000042.1, read on the forward strand.
CGTACTACTTGATAAACTCTTTATTTTATCTGCTTATACAGCAAAAACAACGCCTGATTGATCGCCCTTTGCGTGATCTCTTCCCGATCGCCCTTGAAAAGATATTTGTAGACAAAAACCGATTCTTTTGTCCCGACAGCGATGTAGCAAAGTCCGACGGGCTTGCCCGTATTGTCGGACTTCGGACCCGCGATGCCCGTGGTGGAAAGGGAAACGGAACAATCGCCCGACGCGATCAGCCCTGCCGCCATTTCATACGCCGTTTCGTCCGACACGGCGCCCTGCCGCATCAGTGTGTATTGGGTGACACCGAGCCGTTTCATTTTGGATGCGTTGTCGTATGCGACGATACTCTCGAACAGCACGGAGCTGACGCCCGAAACCTCGATGAGACGTTTCGCGACCCCGCCGCCCGTAAACGATTCGGCGAGAGAAAGTCTGAGCCCGCGCAGTTTCAGAATTTCAAAAATCCGCTCGTTGAGCGGCGTGTCATCCACTGCATAGAGATAGTCATTGAGACCGTTTACGACGATCCGCACCACATCGTCTATGAGCATTTTGGGAGAATTGCTGTCGTAGAGAATCTCCAGCCGCACATCACCGTGCTTTTCGGAAAGGTTATAAGAAAGCTGTTTTCCGCTCCGCTCTTTCGCCTCACCGATCACGTTTTCCAGCCTTTCGGCAGGCACCCCGACGGCGCGCACGACCATTCTGTCGTGGCGGACAGAATATTTGCGGTCCAGATACGGAACGACCTCGCCCGCGGCGACCGCCGCGCCCTCTTTTCCGTTTTTGAGAAAAAAGAAGGTTTTTTTGTCCGCTTCGATGAGATTTGCGTCCGTCGCCTGTATTTTCAGGACGGCACAGACTTTCTCGCGAAGCGAAGGCAATTTCTCCCCTTCCGCCACAATGAAGACGTTTTCAAAGAAATTCTTGCATTCCACAAAAGCCTGCGCGAATTCCCGCTCGTCCTCGTCGGAAACACAGAGTATCTTATCAAAAAAGTACCCGCCGTCCACGAGCGCGCCGATAATGCCCGACGCTTCATCCGTAAAATAATTTTTAATATTCCTGACTGCGATCAACCCGTTTTTCATTTAGATTCGGAAACGGCGTCCCCTTCCTTTTCTTCGTCTTCTTTCGCCGCAGACTGACCTTTCGTCGCCGGTGCACTGAAAACCTTTTTATTTTTCACGATATACCCGACGCCCGACCAGATGGTCAGCACCGTGGCAACGGCAAGACAGACAAGCCCGATCACGTTAAAAACCTTGCTCACCGTGACAAGCCCGAAAAAATTTGCGCCGGCAAGCAGCATGGCAATGGCGATGTCCTGAAAAGTCGTCTTGACCTTGCCGACTTTATCCGCCGCCAGAACCAGCCCCGTAGACGCCGCGACCATGCGGAACCCGCTGACGATAAGTTCGCGCGCAAGAATGACCGCCACGCAGATGCCGCTCACGATCATGACCCATTCCGCCGCCCACATGACGAGCAGGATCTCGGGCTTGACGAGCATGCAGATGAGCGCCGTCGAGACGAGCACCTTGTCCGCGATCGGATCAAGGAATTTACCGAGATTGGTCACAAGGTTGTATTTGCGCGCGATGTGCCCGTCAATGAAATCGGTACACGCCGCCACGATGAAAATCAGGCACGCGATAAAATAATTGTACGGAATCACAGTGAGAAAAAATATCACCGTAAAGACAGGGATCAGAAAGATCCGCGTCAAAGTGATCTTGTTGGGCAAATTCATAACGTAAAATCCTCCGTGCGGGCGAAGAGGTCGTAACTGTCCGCCCCCGTCACCAAAACTTTGTAATATTCTCCCTGACACGCTTCGTGCGCGTTGAAATACACCTTTCCGTCGATATCGGGCGCATTGAAATACGCCCTCCCGACAAAACAGTTCCTCTCATAATCGATGCCGTCGCAGAGCACTTCGATCGTTTTGCCGACAAATCCGCGCAAAAAGTCTGCGGAGATCTGTTCCTGTGCGGCGTAAAGCGCCTTTACCCTGCGCTTTTTCACCCGCTCGGGGATCTGTCCGCTCAGCTTGTATGCCGCCGTATCGGGCTCTCTCGAATAGGCAAAGAAACCGCAGTTTGTGAGCTTCGCTTCCCGAAGGAAAGAGATCAGCCCTTCGCTTTCCTCTTCCGTCTCCGTCGGAAACCCTGCGATAAACGTAGACCTGACGGCTATGTCAGGGATCTCGGCGCGCAGTTTTCCGATCAGCGAGAGATATTCCTCCCGCGACCCTTTGCGGTTCATCAGTTTCAGCACCCTGTCTTCACTGTGCTGCAAAGGAATGTCGATATATTTGATCACCTTCGGATTATCGCGCATTTCCGAGATCAGTGCATCGTCGATGACGTCGGGATAGCAATACAACAGACGTATGCTTCCCACGTTGTCCAAAGCGGAAAGCGCACGGATCAGCCGAACGAGACTCTTTTGACCGTACAGGTCCGTCCCGTAACGGGTGATGTCCTGCGCGACAAGGATGAGCTCGGCAAGATCGCCGAGCGCAGACGCCTCGCCGATCAGCTTTTCGAGCGAATAAGAACGATACCGCCCTCTGATCTTCGGGATCAGGCAATAGGTGCAATGATTATTGCATCCGTCGGCAATTTTGAGATAAGCATAGTGCGCGGGGGTCGTCAGAAGGCGCCCGCCCTCGCTCTCTTTGCCCTGACCGACAAAATTCACGCGGCCGTCGGTATAGGAACGCTCGATCGCTTCGAGCAGCCTGTCCGCATCGTTGCAGCCGAGAAAGACATCTCCTTCCGTCAGCGACGGGAAGATCTCCCCTATATATTTCTCGGGGAGACATCCGCTCACGACGATCTTTTCGAGATTTCCGCCCCGATAAGAGTCGCAGTCCAGCACCGTTTCGATCGCCTCTTTGCGTGAAGCTTCCAAAAAAGCGCAGGTATTCACGATAAGAATGTTCGCCTCCGCGATATCGTCCGTGATCGCGTACCCGCGCGAACGGACGATGTCGAGCAGCCGTTCGGCATCCACCCTATTCTTGTCACAGCCGAGGGAGATCATGCCGAATTTTTTATTTTCAAGCATATCAGTTACCGTAATCGCCGTATTTGCTTTCGAACTCTTCCTGCGTCAGCAGAACTTTGCGCGCTTTTGCGCCGTCAAAAGCGGAAATATACCCCATGTTTTCCATCCATTCGATGATTTTACCCGCCTTCGGATAGCCGACCGAACACTTACGCTGGATCATCGAGATAGATGCCTGTCCGATAGAGACCGCATAGCGCAACGCGTCGATGTACACGGCTTCCACGCTGTCGTCGTCGCCTCCGCCGGCACCCGATTCCGCGCCGCCCGATCCGTTGTTGTTGATAAAATCGGATACGCTTTCATCGAAGTATGCTTCGTTGTGTTCTTTGATATACCCGACAACATCCTGCACTTCCTGCGAACTGAGGAATGCACCCTGCACGCGATAAGGAAAGGTCATCGTATCCATTTTATAGAGCATATCGCCGTTTCCGAGCAGTTTCTCCGCGCCGGAAGAGTCGAGAATGGTACGCGAGTCCACTTCCTGCACGACTTTGAACGCGATTCGCGTGGGCAGATTGGATTTGATGATACCCGTGATGACGTCCGTGGAAGGACGCTGGGTCGCAAGCACGAGATGTATGCCTGCCGCACGCGATTTCTGCGTAAGCCGCTGGATCCTGTCCTCTATGTCCTTCTTTGCCGCCTGCATGAGGTCAGCAAGCTCGTCTATGATCATCACGATCTTGGGCAGGCGCTCTTCGTCGTCCGAGAGGTGCGCATTGTATTCGTCTATCTCGCGCACGAGCGTACCGCTCTTCGTCTTCGCTTTGAACAGCCCGTAACGGCGCTCCATCTCCGTGATCGCCCAATTCAGAACGGTAATGACTTTGCTCGGCTCAAAGATGATCTCGTTGATCATCAGGTGCGGCAATTTATCGTAGATGTTGAACTCTACCTGTTTCGGGTCAACGAGAATGATGCGCATCTCCTCGGGGCTGTATTTATAAAGCAGGCTTATGATGAGCGCGTTGAGACATACGCTCTTGCCCGAACCCGTAGATCCTGCAACGAGCAGGTGCTTCATTTTAGTGATATCGCCGCAGATAGACCTGCCCTCGATATCTTTTCCCAACCCGAACATAAGAGCGCCCGGTTTGGAATTGACAAACTTGTCCGAAAGGATCATCTCTTTCAGCCCGACGGTCGCCTTCTGCTTGTTCGGCACCTCGATGCTGATCGAGCCGTTCTCGTAGTTTGTCTGAATATTCACGCCGTCTTTTGCATGCAGACGCATGGCAAGCTCTTTGTCACAACTGAGAACGCGCCCCGTGGGTATGTTGCCGGGGATATCGATGTCGTAGCGCGTGACCGTAGGCCCCTGCGTGACGGACACGACCTCCGAAGGGATCTTCAGCTGATACAAGGTATCGAAGATCGTTTCCTTGTTCCGTTCGATCTCTTCACCGTCTGCGGCATACGAGCTTTGGTATTCGCGCAGAAGCGTTGCGGGCGGCGCATTGTAGCGCGCATAGATATGCTTCTTCTTCGGGATCTCATCGACGTGATCAGCCGCAGGCACGGGCGTCGGCGCCGCGGTGCGGGAAGCGGGCGTTTCGCGCCTGCCGCTCTCACGGATGCGTTCGCTCGCTTCGGGAACGGAAGAATCTCCCGCACCCTCTTCATCATCGTCGGAATCAAAAAGATTGACCGCCGTATCAAAATCGTCCGTGATCGGACGGAGCCCCGATTTTTCTTCTTCCTCTTTTTCGTAGTCGCTCGGAGGCATGAACCGCACCTCGTCGCGCCCCCTGCCCCGCGCAGGTTCGGAATGCGCCGCATTCTCCTCAGACCCCGTCTGTATATTTTCGTCGGAAACAGGGCGCGTGCGCTCGCGATCAACAAAGCCGCTCACCCTCGTTTCGCCCGGCTGTTCTTCCCCGCCCGCGCGACCGAAAGCCGCACTATCCTGCGTGCTTTCCGTTTGCGCACCGAGCGAACTGCCGCGCACATCCGTACCGCTCACTTCGGCACGCGCCGCGTCAACCCCTCGCGAAAGAGCTCCGCGATCGGGAAGTTCATTGCTGCGGGAAGTTATGCCGCGGTCGGAAACCCCACCGTCGCGGGAAACGTTGCCGCGGTCGGAAACTTCACTGCCGCGCACGGATTCGCGGTTCGTGCGGATACCCGCGGTATCGGAAACGCCGGCGCCGCCCTGTTCGGGATTCTCTGAAATCGGCGCGGAAGGCTGTGCCGCGCCTTCCGTCCTGTCCGTAAAGGAAGATACGGGGCGGCGGGAAGAAAACCCCTCTCCGGCGGAAAAAGAAGTATTGACGTCCTTGCGGTAATACCCTCCGTCCGCACTGTAAGAAGACACGGGCGAATCGGGACGGGCTGAATCGGTCGGACGCGTCGTATCCGTGACGATCTTTTTCGGCCTGTTCGTATACGTAATGTTACTCTCCGCATCGTCTGAATACATCGCCGAATAACTCTGCGACGGCTGTGCGGCACTCTGCGGATTCTGCTCGGCGCGAGGCGGCTCCGTCCTGTTGGAACGCTCGTGCCCTTCCGAAAAGGAGGACGCACCCGAGGATCGGAAATTATCCGAATACTGCTGTCTGGAAATGATGCCCCTGTTCGGATTGTTGAAATAAGAATTTGAATCAAAAATCAGATTGTTTTTGTATTGCGAGGCGTTTTCGGGATACAGAACGCTCCTGCTCTGCGCATACGGCGAAAGCGGTGCCTGCGCCTGCTGCGGTCTCTGTTCTTCCCTCTTCGCCGTTTCGGCGCGCCTGTCCTGACGAAGTTCTTTTTTGCTCTTGAAATCAAATTCGTCGCCGATCGCAAAGAGACGTCTGGAAGGATCCTGCCGTGCGGCAGGAGCGGCATACCCTCCTGCGGGATATTGCACGGGCTGAGAAGACGATTGCGCAGTCGAACCCGCAACGGAAGCGTTTTCCTGCGGAAGAACGGGCGCCGCGCCCGCATAGTTCAGATTATACAGATCGGAAGTGTCGCCCGAAGCCGCGGCGACCATTTTTTCCTCTTCCTGTTTTCTGCGGCGTTTCTCTGCCGTCGCCGCCGTTTTCGAAGTATAAATGAAATAGGCGCCCGCCACCATGAGCAGAGAGAAAATAATATACCCGCCCACATAGGTCGTAAGCCGCGCCACGGGATATACGACAAGCCCGATGATGACGCCGCCGCCCGTAGTGCTGAAAAAGCTGTTTTTGCCCGCGGCAAAACAATCGGAGAGATATTTGCCGTAGCTCCCCCCTCGATCGATCCCGCCCGCGTGGCAAGTGATCGTATGCACAAGACAGACAAAAAATACAAATTCAAGGATGCAGAGAATGACCGTCTTTTTTCTGGCGGAGATCCTCTTGCCCGAAATGAGCACTACGCCCGCATAAATAAGCGCGGCGAGGACAGCATAAGAACAATATCCGAATACGCCGAGAAGGAAAGAGCTGATCGCACTTCCCACACTGCCGAAAATAAGACTGCGCGTGATCAGGATAACCAGCGCAAGAGCCGCAAACAAAACGAGCACGAAACCGATCGTTTCGCGCGTGAGAACGCGGTCTTTATCCTTTTTTTTGTTTTCACTGCCTCTTCCCAGATTATTCAAAGCATAACTCCCATTCGCGCGCGTAGCACGGAATTTTTCCTGATTGATGTAACGCTACTATTATACCATTTATCGCTTATTTTATCAACTCTAAAAGGCAAAAAATATAAAAAAACTCGCTCTTTTTCCGCCAAAAGACACACTTGTCCTCCCGCACCGAAAAACGCTTCAGCCGCAAAAACGCATACCTCTCGGCGAGAATGGTAATTTTTGACTGAAAACGGAAAAGCGCACCGAAAAAACACCGCACCTAAATAAAAAAATTTAAATTCACGACAATGCGATCGACGTTAAAACGCGCAAAAAACGCACGACAGACCACGGATAACATAACAAAAAAGTCCTGCGGGAAATCCCGCAGGACTGCACGCCGAAGCGCTTACATATCTTCTTTTTCGTTGCTCCACGAATACATTTTGCGGAGTTCCTTGCCCACTTCTTCGAGCTGATGAGAAGCTTCCAAAGCCCTCTTTGCATTGAAGTGCGCCCTGCCGTTGTTGTTTTCGGCGATCCATTTGCTGGCAAAAGTACCGTCCTGGATCTCTTCGAGCACTTTCTTCATTTCCTTTTTCGTATCTTCGGTGATGATACGTTTGCCGATCTCGTAATCGCCGAATTCAGCCGTATCGGAAATAGAATAGCGCATGAGCGAGAAGCCGCCCTTATAGATGAGGTCAACGATGAGCTTCATCTCGTGAATGCATTCGAAATACGCGTTTCTGGGATCGTAGCCCGCTTCTACAAGCGTTTCAAAGCCCGCTTTCATCAATGCCGTAACGCCGCCGCAGAGAACAGCCTGCTCGCCGAACAGGTCGGTCTCGGTTTCGATCTTGAAGGTGGTTTCGAGAACGCCCGCACGCGCGCCGCCGATACCCGCCGCATACGCGAGCGCGATGTCGAGCGCTTTGCCGGTAGCATCCTGATGGATCGCAACCAGGCAGGGCGTGCCCTTGCCCGCCACATATTCGCTTCTGACGGTGTGACCGGGAGCCTTCGGCGCGATCATGAATACGTCGACATTGGCAGGCGGCGTGATCTGCTTGAAATGGATATTGAAGCCGTGCGCGAACGCGAGCGCCTTGCCTTCCGTAAGGTTGGGTTCGATGCTTTCTTTATAGAGTTTCGCCTGTTTCTCGTCGGGCGTCAAAATCATGATGATATCCGCAGCCTTTGCCGCTTCCTCCGCCGTCATGACTTTCAGACCGGCTTTTTCCGCTTTCGCCCAGGATTTGCTCCCCTTGTAGAGACCGACGATGACTTTGACGCCGCTCTCGTGCAGGTTCAGCGCGTGCGCATGACCCTGGCTGCCGTAACCGATAATGGCGACCGTCTTGTTTTTGAGAAGATTGATGTCGCAATCGGACTGGTAATATATTTTTGCCATTTTTTCATCCTCCGAAAAAGGTTTTTACCTGCAAAACACAGATATTTTTTATCACGGTATAAATTATAGTACGCGGCGGCATTTCAAGTCAAGCGGAATCGGGCAATTTTGTTTATAAATTTTTGCTATCGGTTCCATTCGATTTTTGAATTTTAAATAGCGACTTTTTGCACGCGTCAAATATTTGCTTTCACCGCGGAAAAAATGTATAATGTAATCAAATCATTCATACTTAACGGAGGCTTTCATCATGCAGTCATCCCCTGCAGAAGAGCTTATTCTCCTGAAAAACATCTGCAAAACGGGTTGTTTGCAGCATTTTGTCCGCGCGATCGCGGACGACGACGCGGAAGAATACGCCGCAGCTTACGCAGAACTTCTCGAAACGGACGAACAGAACGATCTTTCCCGCCACGTCGCGCGTGCCGTTTTGTCCGACGACAACCTCTTTGCGCGCCGCGCGTTCGAAAGACGGCTGAACGCGGACATCCGCGCGGCGTACCGTCACGACCTGCTGATCCTGCGCTCTGTCGTTTCACGCGCGGACGACCTGCCGCCCCGTCTGAGCGAAAAGACGAAAAACGGCATGCCGAAGATCGGCACAGGCTCGTTCGACACCCTGTTCGGCAACGACTGGACAAGCGAAAAGACCATCTCCGACATAGAACATTATTTCGAAAAAAACGGTTACGGCATATTCATCGGCAATAAGGCGTTCACCTTCGAAAACGGTCGCCTTTTCCCCGTCAAAAACACTTCCGACATCACGCTTGCAGACCTGAAAGACTATCAGGACGAAAAGAGAGCCGTCGAAGACAACATTGTCAGCTTCCTGCGCGGGCTTCCCTATTCGAATATGCTCCTTTACGGAGACAAGGGAACGGGCAAATCCTCCACCGTGCACGCTATGCTCAACAAATACGCGGACGATGGACTGCGCGCCGTCGAGATACCCAAAGACAGGGTACTCGAAATCAACGCCCTTAAAGAAACACTTTGCGGACTGCCCTTCAAATTTCTCATCTTCATAGACGATCTTTCCCTCGAAGAAAACGACGAAAAAGTCACTTCCCTCAAAGCGAGCCTTGAAGGCAGCATGAATGAAAAGAGCCATAATGTCATGATCGTCGCCACGTCCAACAGACGGCACATCCTCAAAGAGAATTTTTCTGACCGCAACAACAGCGTCCACGCATCGGACACGATGGAAGAACAGCTGTCTCTTTCCGACCGTTTCGGTCTTACCGTCCTCTTCTCTTCCACGGGCAAAGCGACGTATCTTTCCATCGTCAGCCAGCTCGCGCAGGACAAAAAACTCGATATCCCCGAAAACGAACTTTTCTCCCTCGCCGAAAGATGGGCGATCTCCAAAGGCGGCCGCTCCCCCAGACGCGCAAAACAGTTCATCGATTATATCTACGCCTGCAAGATGAAAAACACGGAGATCTTGTTCTGAACTCACGCAAATTTTTACGGTTTTCTGATATAAAGAAGCGGCGCGCCCTTCGGTAACGAAGGGCGCGCCGCTTCTTTATTTATTTGTATTTGTAATATTTAT
>CALVSU010000043.1 GCA_944359385.1 uncultured Clostridia bacterium
AGTCGGGATTGAGCGCGAACTGACAGTTACAGCCGCCCTCTATGCCGAGCTCGGTGATGATCTTCAAAGACGCGCTGCGCAGCATCTGATACTCTTTGTCCGCGAGCGTGAGCGCGGGCGCCACGACAATGGAGTCGCCCGTATGGATGCCGACGGGATCGAAGTTCTCCATCGAACAGACGGTGATCACGTTTCCCGCGCCGTCGCGGAGCACTTCGAATTCGATCTCTTTCCAGCCGTAGATGTATTTTTCGACCAGCACCTGCGTGATGGGCGAAAGCATCAGCCCGTTGTGCGAAATGGAACGCAGCTCCTCTTCGTTATACGCGACGCCGCCGCCCGCACCGCCGAGAGTGAACGCAGGACGGATGATGACGGGATAGCCGATCTTGTCCGCCACAGCGACGCATTCGTCCACCGTATAAGCGATATCGGAAGGCACGACGGGCTGTCCGATCTTCTGCATGGTCTCTTTGAACAGTTCCCTGTCCTCCGCGCGGTCGATCGCGTCCACTTTCGTGCCGATGAGTTTGACGCCCCACTTGTCAAGGAATCCCTCTTTCGCGAGCTGACAGCCGATCGTGAGCCCCGTCTGTCCGCCGAGGGACGCAAGCAGACTGTCAGGACGCTCCTTAATGATGATGCGCTTGATGGATTCGAGGGTAAGCGGTTCGAGATAGATCTCGTCGGCGAGCGCCTTGTCCGTCATGATCGTCGCGGGGTTGGAGTTGCACAGCACGACATTCACGCCCGCGTCTTTGAGAACGCGGCACGCCTGCGCGCCCGCATAGTCGAATTCCGCCGCCTGTCCGATGACGATCGGTCCGGACCCGATCACGAGTACCTTTTTGATTTCGCTTTTCTTAGGCATTTTTCTTTCCTCCGTCCATCATCTGCATAAATTTATCGAAGAGGTCGCGCGCATCCAGAGGTCCCGCGCAGGCTTCGGGATGGAACTGCACGGTAAATGCATTCAGTTCGGGATATTCCACGCCTTCGCAGGTGTTGTCGTTCGCATTGACAAAACTCAGTTTCCCCGCACCCTGGATGGAATCGGCAATCACTTCGTAGCCGTGGTTCTGGCTGGAAATGTAGACCGTGCCCGTTTTCAGTTCTTTGACGGGCTGATTCGCGCCCCTGTGCCCGTACTTCATCTTCTTCGTCTTGCCGCCCATCGCGAGCGCAAACAGCTGATGTCCGAGGCAGATGCCGAAAATGGGGAGCTTACCCGCAAGCTTTCGGATGTTTTCGATGATGCCCGTGTTCTCTGCGGGATCCCCGGGACCGTTGGTCAGCATCACCCCGTCGGGTTTCAGCGCGAGGATCTGCTCCGCCGTATACCACGCGGGAACGCGGATGACCAGATTGCCGCGCTTTACGAGTTCACGCACGATATTTTCCTTCGCGCCGAAATCCCAGAGAACGACTTTTCTCTTCGCGTTCTCTTCTCCGTAACGTATTTCCTCTTTGCAGGTGCATTGCATGACCGCGTCCTGAATGACGTACTTTCCGATCGCGGCAATATCGGCAACGGGCTTGGACGAAATGACCGCATTCATGACGCCCGCCTCGCGCACCGTCTTGGTGAGTTCGCGCGTGTCGATGCCGTAAATGCCGACCACGTTGTACCTGGTAAGATAATTTTCGATCGTCTCCTCACAACGGAAATTGGAAGGCGTCTTGCAGAACTCGCGCACGATATATCCCGAAAGATACGGTTTTTTGCTCTCGCGGTCAGAACAGATCATGCCGTAGTTGCCGATGAGCGGAAAGGTCTGAATGACGATCTGTCCGTAATAACTGGGATCCGTGAGCGTCTCGATGTAGCCCGTCATGCCCGTCGTAAAGACGAGTTCGCCGAGCACGTCGCCCTTTGCGCCGAAACGTTTGCCTTCAAACACTCTGCCGTTTTGCAGCGTCAGATATACTTTTTCTTCCTTCATAAGAACCCCGTCCGTCGTTATTTTTATTTGAGCAGTTTCACGAGCACCGCTTTCTGCGCGTGCAGTCTGTTTTCCGCTTCGTCGAAGATCTCCTGCGCGTGCGCTTCGAAGACCTCATCTTCTATCTCTTCGCCTCTGTGCGCGGGCAGACAATGCAGGACGAGCGCATCGGGCTTGGCGAGCGCCATGACTTCCCTGCTCACACAGTAATTTTTGAACACTTTTTCGCGCTCTTTTTTCTCCGCTTCCTGCCCCATGGACGCCCACACGTCCGTATATACGGCGTCGGCGTCTTTCGCCGCCGCGGCGATGTCCTGCGTGACCGTCAGTTTGCCGTTCTTTTCCGCCCATGCGCAGATGTCTTTGTCGGGTTTGTACCCTTCGGGGCAGGCGATCGCGACTTCCATGCCCATCTTGATGCCGCCGACGATGAGAGAATTCGCCATGTTGTTCCCGTCGCCGATAAAACAGAGTTTCAGCCCCTTGAAGCTCCCCTTGTATTCGCGGATCGTCATCAGGTCTGCAAGCACCTGGCAGGGATGACAGTAATCGGTCAGCCCGTTGATGATCGGAATGGAACCGTATTTCGCGAGGTCTTCCACGTCCTGCTGGGCAAAGGTGCGGATCATGATGCCGTCGAGATAGCGCGACAGCACCCGCACCGTGTCTTTGATCGGCTCGCCTCGCCCGATCTGCAGATCCCTGTCCGAAAGAAAGAGCGCATATCCGCCCAGTTCGTACATCCCCACCTCAAAGCTCACACGCGTGCGCGTAGACGATTTCTGAAAGATCATGCCGAGCTTTTTCCCTTTCAGGTGATGATGCTCGATGTTGTTTTTGCGCTCATATTTGAGCTGGTCGGCAAGATTCAGGATCCCGAAGATCTCTTCCGTCGACAGATCCGCAAGTTTCAGCAAATGTTTCATTCGGACAATACCTCATTCAATATTTTCAGTCCCGCATCCATTTCGCCCTTGGAAACCGTAAGGGGCGGAAGGAGTCGGATCTTGTTTTTCGCAGTCAGCACGATGAGCCCGCGTTCGAGACATTTCTCCGCGACCTCGCGCGCATTTTTCGTGATCTCCAGCCCGATCATCAGACCGAGACCGCTCACTTCGACGACGTTTGCGATCCTGCCGAGATGGGTGCGCAAGTAGGCGCTCTTTCCCTGCACTTCTAGAAGCAGTTTCTCGTCTATCCTCGAAAGGATGCTCAGCGCGCCCGCGCAGGCGACGGGATTGCCGCCGAACGTGGAGCCGTGATCGCCCGCCGAAAAAGTGTTTTCACACTTTTCGAAGAACATCGTCGCCCCGAGCGGAAGCCCGCCCGCAAGCCCCTTCGCGGTCGTCACGATGTCGGGCGAAATGCCGTAATGTTCATACGCATACAGCCGCCCCGTCCTGCCGTTGCCCGTCTGCACCTCGTCGATGATGAGAAGAATGTCGTTGCTCTTGCAGAACGCTTCGATCTTTTTGACTTCCGTCGCATCGAGCGCCTTCACGCCGCCTTCGCCCTGCACGAGTTCGAGCATCACGGCGCAGGTGCCGTTGCCGCATTCCTTCTTCACCCCCGCAAAAGTCGGCTCCGCATAAGAAAAACCGCCTAGAAACGGCATGAAATATTTATGCATGACGTCCTGCCCCGTTGCGGACAGCGTCGCCATCGTCCTGCCGTGGAAGGAGTTTTTCAGCGTCACGATGTGAAAACGTCCTTCGCCGTATTTGTCGAAAGAATATTTGCGCGCCGCTTTGATCGCGCATTCGTTCGCTTCCGCGCCGGAATTGGAAAAAAACACCTTTCTTGTACCCGTCTTCTTACAGAGAAGCTCCGCAAGCTCCGCCTGCGGACGAGTGTAATACAGGTTGGACGCGTGCTGCACTTTGTTGATCTGCGCGATCACGGCGTCTTTCCACTCCCTGTCGTTCACCCCGAACGAGTTGACCGCGATCCCGCTCCCGAAATCGATGTACTCTTTCCCGTCTTCCGAACGGAGCGTCGCCCCGTTCCCGTCATAGATCTCGGCGGAAAAACGATTGTAAGTTGCGGCGATATATTTACCGTCTTTTTCTTTTAATTCGCGAAATTCCATAAAAATACCTATTTTATCTATTCTATCATAAAACGCCGACAAAAGCAATTTTTTGCAAAAGTTTTTTCAAGAAGTTTTACCCAAAAAAAGAGACCGATTTAAAAATCAGTCTCCGTTCACAAACATCGTGCCGATGCCGCTGTCAGACAAAGTCTCCACCAAAATGGAATGCGCAACCCTTCCGTCGATGATGAACACCTTTTTCACCCCGCGGCGGATCGCCTCTTTGCAACAATCGATTTTCGGGATCATTCCTCCCGAAATGATGCCCTGCTTGACGAGCGAAGGGATGTCGCTCACATAAATTTTGGAGATCAGGCTGGACTCGTCGTCCTTGTCGCGAAGCACTCCCTTCGTGTCCGTCATGAGGATCAGGCTCTGTGCATTGAGCGCGCCCGCGATGACGGCGGCGGCGGTATCCGCGTTCACGTTATAAATATTTCCCTCTTCGTCACACCCGACGGTGGAAATGACGGGAATGTAACCGAGATTGAGAACGTCAGTGATCACTTTCGTGTCCATATGCACGATCTTGCCGACATAGCCGAGGTCTTTGTCTGCGATCTCGCATTGCATCATGTGTCCGTCCTGTCCGCAAAGCCCGATACTGCGCCCGCCGATGCGCTCGATGAGATCGACCAGCGATTTGTTGATCTTGCCCGCAAGCACCATGCGCACGATCTCCGCCGTTTCTTTGTCCGTATAACGCAGTCCGTTGACGAATTTCGACTCCTTGCCCGTTTTTTTGAGCATTTCGGAAATTTCCGGTCCGCCCCCGTGCACGAGCACGACCTTCACCCCGATCAAATTTAAAAGCACAATGTCGTGCATGACGGAATTTTTCAGTTCCTCGTTGATCATCGCGTTGCCGCCGTATTTCACGACGACAATTTTGCCGTTATATTTTTGTATGTGCGGCAGCGCCTCTGCCAGCACCTTTGCTTTGAATTGTTTGTCTTCCAAATTATCCATGATAACTCCCGTAAAACCGAACCGCGCCCGCGGCGCAAAATAATCCCGACCCCGAAGAAACGGCACCCGCGTCAGTTCCCGCGCTCTTAGTCCGTCCCGACACCGTCAGGTCCTTTAATATTTCGATAAATTCTGATGCCGTCAGGTCCTGTAATCTCCGTTGATCTTGACATAATCGTAAGTGAGGTCGCACCCCCAGGCAACGGCCTTGCCCCGTCCGTCGTTGAGCGAAATGAGGATCTCGATCTCATCTTCGGAAAGCACTTTTTTCGCAGTTTCTTCCGAAAACGCGACGCCGCTGCCGCCGCGGCAGACTTCCAGTTCACCCGCACGGGATCTGAACGAAACGTCCACTTTCTTTATATCGACATCGGCGCCCGCATATCCGATCGCGCAGAGCACCCTGCCCCAGTTCGCGTCCGCGCCGAACATCGCCGCTTTGAAGAGGGAAGATTTGATCACAGACTTTGCGACCGTCTTCGCCGCGCGCTTGCTCTTCGCGCCGCTCACTTTGCATTCGAGCAGTTTCGTCGCGCCTTCGCCGTCTTTTGCGATCATGCGGCAAAGATGCGTCGTCACCTTATTGAGCGCCCTTTTGAAAGCCGTGAAATCCTTGCCCGCGCCCTCGATCCGGCTGTTGCCCGCAAGCCCGCTCGCAAGCACGCAAACCATGTCGTTTGTGGATGTATCCCCGTCCACGCTGACCATATTGAAAGAATCCTTCACGTCATCGGAAAGCGCCTTCTGCAACATAGCGGGAGAGATCGCCGCGTCCGTCGTCACAAAGATGAGCATGGTCGCCATGTTCGGATTGATCATGCCGACGCCTTTCCCGATCGCGCCGATGCGGCATTCTTTTCCGTCCAACTCGAAAGAATAGGCGATCTGTTTGTCGACCGTATCCGTCGTCATGATTCCCTGCGCCGCAAAATCACTGTGATCACCGAGTCCCGCCGCAAGCTCGCTCATGCCGCTTGCAATGGGTTCGAGCGAGAGCGGCTGACCGATCACACCCGTTGAAGCGACCACAACATCGGAAGCCGCGATGCCCGTGTGTTTTTCCACGAGCGCACACATCCCTTCCGCGATCGCCTCTCCGTCCGCGTTGCAGGTGTTCGCGTTGCCGCTGTTGCAGACGATCGCCTGCGCATAACCGTCCGCGACGTGTTTTTTCGTCACAAGAATGGGCGCCCCTTTGACGAGGTTCTGCGTGTACACACAAGCCGCCGCACAACGCACGTTGCTCACGATGAGGGTAAGGTCACGCTTGGTTTTATTTTTTCTGATGCCGCAATGCACGCCGTTCGCTTTGAATCCCTGCGCGGCGCACACGCCTCCTTTGATCTTCTTCATTTTCTTTTCCTTGCTCTTCTTTTTTCGGTTTCCTCTTATGATTGCGGAGAAATTTCTGTCCCGCTTTGCAAACGCACCCGGCCGCGCCGCCTTTTCATTGCGACAGCCGCGCGATCCGATTTTTCCGACAAATCTTTGTCGGGCATCCGTCCGCGATCAAAGCCCCGTCCGCTCGTCAACGCCGAGCATGATGTTCATGCACTGCACCGCCGCGCCCGACGCGCCTTTGCCGAGATTGTCAAACACCGAAGTCAGCAACAGTCTCTCGTCGTTGCCGCCAATATAAATCTCCATATTGTTCGTTCCGACCAAAGTATTTGCGGGAAGGTAACTTTTTGTCTCCTGCGCAACTTTGATAAAATTATGCGAGGCATAGTACTCTGCAAAATACTCTTTTATCTGCGAAACATCGGATTTTTTCTGCATAAGCCTGGTATGGATCGGTACAGTGACACACATACCGCTGTAAAAATCGGCAACGATCGGATTGAATACGGGCTTGTATTCCAACCCGCAGACATACTGCATTTCAGGCAGATGCTTATGATTCTGCGTCAGCGCATACTGACGGGGACTGTCGTATTCAGCCGCCCTGCCTTCACTCTCATATTCGGCGATCATTTTCTTCCCGCCGCCGCTGTAACCCGTGATCGAATGCGCGACGAACGGATAATCTTTCCCCACAAAGCCGCCCGCGATCAGCGGATAAACAAGAGAAATAAAACCGCTGGCATGACACCCCGGCACCGCAACGCGGCCCGAAGTGCGGATTTTTTCTTTGTGCGCTTCGGAAAGCTCGGGGAACCCGTATGCCCATTCGGGATTTGTGCGGTGTGCGGTCGACGCATCGATGACGCGCACGTTGTCGTTTTCGATGAAAGAAACCGCCTCTTTCGCCGCCGCATCGGGCAGGCACAAAAAGACGATATCCGCTTCGTTGATACAACTTTTCCGCGCCGCCGCATCCTTGCGAAGCTCATCGGGCAAAGTCTGAATCGTTATATCCGAACGCTTGCCGAGCCGCTCAAAAATTTTCAGCCCTGTCGTTCCTTCCTTTCCGTCTATAAAAACCTTAACCATGTTCTTCCCGTCCGAATTTAAACCGCCGACACGGTCAAATTATGATAATAGCCTGCGGGCGCCTCCCAAAGAGACGCCGCCATGCCGTTATTATACATACGCCGCACTTACGAAGAAGACGCACCGAACGCGCCGCCCCTTCCCCGCATCTCGCCGCAAGCACAATCTTTACGGTCAAACCGCGCGGCGCGCATCCATGCAAAAAACGCATCCGAGCGCCGCCGTTTTCCTTATTTGAGTTTTTTCTGATCGAGGAGCGCTTTTACTTTAATGGGAAGCCCGAACAGATTGATAAACCCTTCCGCATCGTGCTGGTTATAGACATCCTCTTCGCCGAACGTAGCGATCTCCTCACTATACAGGGAATGTTCGCTCTTCACGCCCGCGTTCATAACGTTGCCCTTATAGACTTTAAGCTTGACTTCACCGCTTACATTTTCCTGCGTCTTGTCCACGAATGCCGAAAGCGCTTCGCGGAGCGGCGTGAACCACTGCCCGTTATAGACGAGGTCGGCAAACTTGATAGCGAGGTGCTGTTTGAAATGCTGCGTCTCCTTGTCAAGGCAAATGCTTTCCAAAATATCGTGCGCCGCATAAAGGATGGTGCCGCCCGGCGTCTCGTATACGCCGCGGCTCTTCATTCCGACAAGTCGGTTTTCGACGAGATCTGCGATCCCCACACCGTTTGCCCCGCCGATCTTGTTGAGCGCATCGATGAGCTCAACGGAAGAAAGCTTCTTACCGTCGAGCGCAACGGGGATACCCTTTTCAAAGGTGAGCGTGAGATACGTCGCCTTGTCGGGCGCCTTTTCGGGTGAAACGCCGAGCTCCAGGATCTTATCGTACATAGGCTCGTTCGCAGGGTCTTCCAGATCCATGCCTTCATGCGAAAGATGCCACAGGTTTTTATCTTTGGAATAGTTGGTTTCGCGCGTGATCTTCAAAGGGATCTTGTGCGCTTCCGCATAATCGATCTCTTCGTCGCGGCTCTTGATGTTCCAGATACGCCAGGGCGCGATGATCGTCATTTCGGGTGCAAACGCCTTGATGGTCAGCTCGAAACGCACCTGATCGTTGCCTTTGCCCGTACAGCCGTGGCAGATCGCGTCCGCCCCCTCTTTTTTTGCGATCTCGACAATGCGTTTCGCAATGACGGGCCGCGCAAAAGAAGTGCCGAGCAGATATTTGTTTTCATAGACCGCGCCCGCTTTCATCGTGGGATAAATATAATCTTCGATGAACTCCTTGCGCAGGTCTTCTATGTACAGTTTGGACGCACCCGTTTTGAGCGCCTTCTCTTCAAGCCCTTCCAGCTCGCTTTCCTGCCCCACGTCGGCAGAAACCGCGATCACTTCGCAGTTATCGTAGTTCTCTTTCAGCCACGGGATGATGATGGACGTATCCAGCCCGCCGGAATACGCAAGAACAACTTTTTTGATTTTCTTTTCCATTTCGTTTGTTTCCTCTCTTTGAACTGTGAAGATTATACAATGATTCAAAATTTAAGTCAAGCGTTTGCGCATATAATTTTAAAAATATTCAGAAAAACAACTATTTTTTTGAATAAACTTTATAATTATGCATAAAATTGACGATTTTTATGAATATTCAAAAAAATCTGCATAAATATGCGAAATTATTTTTCCGCAATACAGGAAAAAAACGAAGCGATGTCATCCTTTGTAAACTGCTCGGCGCGGAAACGGTCGAAAGGCACGCGGCGAAGAAAGACAAATTTTGCCTTCGCACCCCCTTTCGAAAAGTATACGATAAATTTTCTGTCATCGTACAACACCCGCCGCACCTCACCGAACGAATAGGTATACAGCCCTCCCTTTACGCGCAGGCTGACCGTCGAATCCGCGACACTCATGTCATAGACAAGCGCATATTTGACACCGGCAAGATAAAATGCGAGCACCGCAACAAACACCGCCATACCTATACCGAACGGGACAAAATAGATCCTCGCGGCAAACAGCGCCGAAAACATGAAAAAGGCGGAAACAATGAGCACGACCGCATCGAAAATCAGCAACAGCCTTTTGAGTTTTTTGACAAATTTTAAAATATCCCGTTTCATCGTTATTTTTTAGCAGTATATCCGTACGTGCCGAGCGTCTTGCCCGTGGCAACATACCTGTTTTGTACATATGCGACGGGTTCTCCTTCGGGGATCGCAAGTTTGCCGTCGCTGAGCCATTCTTCGCTCGCACGCACGTTGACGATCTCAGCGACAAACATGACATGCGTGGGAAGCTCCACCGTTTCGCGCACGACGCATTCCATGCTGAGCGGACACTCCGCAACGGCGGGCGCTCCGATTTTTTCGGAAGCCTGTTTCGTAAGCGAAAATTTTTTGAATTTGTCGACATTCCTGCCCGAAACGACGCCGCATCCGTCACAAACACCGACGAGTGAAGCGTCGATCAGGTTGACGACAAACTCGCCCGTCTTTTTGATAAGTTCATAAGAATAGCGACTGCGCCTTACGGACACCGAAAGCATCGGCGGATCGGAATTGACCGTTCCTGCCCACGCAATGGTCACAATGTCTGAATTTTCCATGTCTCCGCAGGATACCATGACAACGGATACGGGAGCCAGTGCCGTCGTGAGCGCGACATTCTGTTTCATATCTTTTTCTCCTTTGACATTTTTTATCTGTACATCAGCGTCAGAAACGCATAGTCTTTCAACTGTTTTCGTCTCGTTTTATAATCGGGTATGAATTTCTCGACTTCCTTCCAAAACAAGGCGGAATGATCGAGGTGAACGAGATGACAAAGCTCGTGTACGATGACATACTCCTGCAATGAAACGGGCAACATCAGCAAGCGCCAGTTCAATCTGATCTTTTTGTCCGCCCCGCAACAACCCCAGCGCGACTTGAAATCCCTCACCGTCACGTCTTCGGCATGCAATCCCGTCGCCACGGAAAGCACAGCCGTCTTTTCCACCAACAAAAACGCGCGCGTCTTCATATAATAGGGTTTTGCGGCGGAAAGCGACTTCAACACAATAGTCTCTTCCGTCTCCCCGTTTTTCGCGCCGCCCAAAACAAGAGCCTTTTCTTTACCGAACAAAAGAATACTCCTGCCCTCACGCACCGCTTTGAACGTTTCCGAAACGCGTGCACATCTCGCAAGCTGACGAAGCACCCATTGTCGCTGCGACTCTATAAAAGAAGCAATCCTTTCATCCGTCATTCCGTACGGCGCTCGCACGGCAACAGCGCCATCCCTGACCGTCACGGACAAAGTCCTTCTTGCACTCCGCACGACTGTATACTCTATTTTTTCCTCTTTCATTATCTATCCGTCCCAACCGCCATGCGTGTTACAAAACCTGAACGCCGCTCGCATTGCGGAAGCTTGCAGAGAATGCCGGCCAACGTGTCAGTGACCCGTAAAGCGGACCGCCGTAATACCCTCTGTCGCCCCTTACTCACGCAGGCTGTCCCTGTCGGCACGCCGTCCGCACACGGAATCTGTCCTATCGACAAGCCGTCCGCACACAAATAAACCGTCGGCACAACAACCGCTCAGATTGCCCGCAAAATACCGATCGTACTCAGACACCGAATGTGATTTTCGCCGTCACGACCGTTTCGGCCGCGTTTTTGACGCCCTCAACGACGAATACGCCCGCCGAAATCTCCCGTCTGTAAAAATCCAGCACGTCATTCTCATGGCTCTGCTTTACATAATGGATCTGAAAATTTTTCAAACGCATCGCCGACAGCTCCGCAACCGAAAAACAATTAAAAATATAATCGGCATATTTAATATTGTTCACGTGTTGGTTCAGATCGTATTCTGAATTTGCGATTTTCAGACTGAAAGCGGGCATTGTTTTTTCCGCGATATCGGGAACGATCCAATCCTCAAACGTGACGCTCCTCTCTTCAACAAACCGAGAAACGCCGCAGGGCACACGCGAAGCAGGAACGATCCTCCCCCCGCCGCTGAGAATGCACCAACGCGAAAACGCGCTGATAAGCCTCCTTCCCTCGTTATCTTCGACGGAAAAACTGCGTTCAAAAATCGCCTTGTTCAGGGAGT
>CALVSU010000044.1 GCA_944359385.1 uncultured Clostridia bacterium
CATGACGCCCCCTTCGGGAGTTCGACTTGAAAAGTGCGGTATTTCTCCCCGTATCGTTGCATATAAATTTTCCCGTTCCCGTCTGCGGTGAGTATGAACACACTGCTTTTTTTCTTAACCTGCTGGCGGGCGAGGATATCGTCGAAAAATGCTTCGCTCAGGTGCGTCTTGCTGAGATTGGTCTTGACGTATTTTCCTTCCGCAATGATGAGAAGGGGGACGGACGGCTCTTTGCTTTCCTCTTTGTTCTGCTTGGGAAGAGCCGAAAAATTTCCGTTCGCTTCATAGAGTGCATAGTCCACGTCGTCGAGCGAAAAATATCCCGCACCGCGCATGGATTCGATGAGATCGGTGACGTCGAGACTGTTTTTCTTCATCTGCGTGATGTCGATCCCGTTTTTGTTGATGACGACGGCGGGCTTGCCGCCGATCACCGTTTTGAACGCTTTTAATTTCAGGTCGGCGATCAGCATGAGCTGATGCAGCAAAAATATGGTGATGATCGAAATGACGCCGTAGAGCAGGGGGATAGAACTGTCTGCCATGGGTATGCAGGCAAGCTCCGCGATGAGCAGCGTGATGACCAGCTCAAAGGGCTGCATTTCGCCGATCTGCCGTTTTCCCATAAGGCGCATGACGATGAGCAATGTGATGAAAATAAGCGCCGTGCGCAGGAGAATGAGTCCCATATTACAAGTATGCCGAAGGCGCAAAAAACTATTCCCTTCTCTGCGCACGCTGTCGCAAAACCATGCAGGAGCGGCTCGGGGGTGTAAGGCGTGAATTTCGGATAATTTATAAAAGCGCGTCTGATCGCTTGCTTTTTCGGAAAAAAAGTCGTATACTTACCCATGCAGAGTAGCGGAAGGCGCGTTAAGTGTTGCGAAACGGGACGTTGTTCGCAAACGAAAGGGATATCCCTGCGGTGCTTTCTGCGCGTCCGTTGTATAAAAAGACGCCCTTGCGGGCGTGCCTCTTATTCTTCGGACCTCTCAGAATTTTTCTGGAGGTTTTTTTCTATGCTTTCCAAGTTTTCGAGGTGTATGTACACGCGGTTTTTTGCCGCCCTTTCTCCCGCGAAAAAGATCGCGTATCTTGCGGTTTTTATCGCGCTTGGTGTTGTGATGAACTCTTTTCTGGAGATCAAACTTTCAGGGAGCAACCGCATTACGTTTACTTATTTCGTCTGCTTTTTTGCGGGATTCCTGATGGGACCGCTTCCCGGTTTTGCAGTCGGTTTTGTGGGTGATGCGATCGGTTTTCTGTTGGTGCCGCAGGATATATACTGGTTTTTCGGTGTTACGCTCGGTCTGATCGGGGTGATATCGGGGATCGCCCGCAAGCTTCCGCTCAAGGGCAGGAAGGGTATTTATCTCAAAACGCTGATCGCCTTTGCCGCAAGTTATCTTCTCATCACTTGTCTTCTGAATTCTCTTGTCAATTATTCGTATATGTGTCTTTTCATCTGGAAAGCGACGAAAAAGACTTTCTGGGTCTATCTTGTCGGAAGACTGACCATTCAGAGCGTCGTGTTTGCGATCAATGCGGTCGCGTGTGCGCTCGTCGTGGGGGTGATCTCGTCTATGAGATCTCTTCGTTTTTTCGAGGCGGAATTGCGCGACGCGTCTGTCGGAGAGCGGGGAGAGACGCCCGCGCCTAAGACTTTCTGACGAGGACTTTGATCCAGCCCGGCTGCGCGAGTCCCAGCGCGAACAAAAACAGCAGATCTGCCGCGAGCAATATTGTTCCCGTCAATAAGATCGCGGGCAGGAGAGGCAGTGTTGCCGTAAACAAATTGCGAAGCAGAATGCCCAGGACGCATATGGGCACGATGCTGACTGCCGATATCAAAGTGTGCTTGAGAAAGCACACTTTTTCTTTGCTCTTTTTCACGATGAGACGCAGGTTAAGAACGCAGCAGATGAGCGCGCTTGCCGCCATGCCTGCGATCTGCGCGTAAACGCCGATATAGGCGGGTAAAAACCATGTGCAAAGCAGTGTCGCCGCGGCGCCTATAAAAAAGTACCCGCACGTTTGTTTTTCGTAGCCGATGGAGTTGAGGATGCTTGTCGTCATCATGGAAAAACTCATGGGCAGAAGCATGAGACAGCAGTTTCGTATGATCTTGCCGCATTGCGCGTTTTTGAAGAGGAATATGCCTAGGTCTTCGCCCAGGGCGAAGAGAACGGGAATGACCGCGCATGCGATGAGAGAAGTGATTTTCAGTGCTTTTTCAATGTTGTCTCTGAGTCGTTTGTTGTTGCCGCGGTAGAAATTTTCCGCAAGTTCGGGCACCATTACCAATGCGAGCGAACCGATAAGCGTTGCCGGTATGGAAAGTACGGGCATACTCATGCCCATGACGACGCCGATGCCGCTCATGGCTTCCGCGGAGCTCATTCCTGCGGCGATGAGTCGAGCGGGGAGAATAAGGGAGATCACCGTATTGATCATAGAGGCGGAAGTGCGCATTCCCGTGATGGGGAGAGCGGACGCGAGGAGCGGCCGCATCTGTGATTTCGGGTTTGCGAGCCTTCCGCCCTTGATAAAAAAGTAGCCGAGGGAAAGCGTGAAGGATACGAGGTAAGAAAATACGATGGCAAAAGCGATTCGTTTCGCGCCGTCGAAGACGTCGGTCATGTGCGTAACGAGCGCGACGCCCATCGCGATCATGCACAATTCTTCTATGAGGTCGATCACGCAGTAGGGAATAAATCGTTTGTTTCCCCACAGGGCTCCGCGGATGACCGAATACACGGAATTGAACGTAAGCGCTGGCAGAAGTATGAGGAGCAGAGACATGCATCGCGGGTCTGAGAAAATGAAATCGAAAAGATCGTGCCCGAAAAACAGCAGAGAAAACACGGGAACGGAAAAAATGAGCACGGCAACGATTGCGGCGGTCACGGTGGAGTGTTCCGCTTTTGCGTCGCCGCGGGTACGGTGTTTTGTGATGAGCCTGGAAACGGTCAGGGGAATGCCTGACGAGGTGACAGTTACAAGCACGGCGAAGACGGATAGGGCGAGCTGATAGATGCCCATGCCTTCCGAGCCGAGCGTTCTGGACAGGATCACGCGATACAAAAAACCGAAAAATTTTTCAGCGACAGAAAATACGGTCACATATGCAGCCGTTCTGTAAAGATTTTGTTTGCTCAAAATAATGCTCCGAGGTATGGTTTTGTGCCGTTTTTTTTCAGATCCGTACGAGAGGGCGCGAATCTCCTCGAAAAATGTCACAATTTATTATATCTTTTTCCGAATGCGGATATGATAGGCGCACGCCGCGGCGAAGGCGGGCGGTGTGTTTATTTTTTTATCGGTCATTTTTCGGGACGACGCGCATATAATAAAATGCTATGGAACCGAGATTGGAAGAAGAAAAAAATCCGCTGGGACTGTATCGGATGAAGCAAGGCGACGTATTTGAAGAGGTTTGTGCGCAGTGCGGTGTTCCCGCGCTCGCGGTCATACGCCTGAACCGCCTGAAAAGACCGCCCGAAGCGGGCGAATTTTTTTGTCTGCCGCAGGGCAGGTATTCCGTGCACACCGTTACGGCGGGAGAAACGGCGGATTCTCTGTGCCGGACTTTCGGCGTATCGGAGAATGCGTTTGCGGAATTGAACGGGAAGGAAATTTTTGTCGGGCAGACGGTCGTTTTGCCCTGCGAAAACAAGGGCTGAACGGGGATGCCCGAAAGAGGCGTTCTTGGGCAAGAGCATTTTGTTTCGGCAAAAATCAAGACGTCGGCGGATTTCTGTCGGCAGAATTTTACGGCGGTGTCAAAGATGTTTTCGACGGCAAAAAATCACGGAGCGGAAGGCGTTGACGGTTGGGCATGGCGTCGGTAAATCTTGTGAGCAATATGTTTATGAAAACACGGGAAGGCGCCGCGTAACAAATCGATGCGGCGTTTCATATATTGGAATATAAAGACCGCAAACTGCGGAGGTCTTTACTGAATTTTTAACATTCGGAGGTTGAAAATGTCATTTTACTCGAACTTTCAGACGGACAAATGTCCCGGGCCCATCAACGGGAATCCGCTCAACGGTCTGAACGAAAAAGTCTGCATTCAGGCGCAGCGCGTTTTTGACGCTTGTATCAGACAGGGTCAGACGGACGGCATCGTGCTGAACATAGTCGATCCCGTTCCTGCAAATCCTACATATCCGCTCACCTTTATCAGCGCGCGCAGCACGACTTCTGTGGGAACGGTGACAGCATTCCAGGTCGACCGTCTTCCCGACAGGGCGAATTGCGCGCGGGTGCAGGCAAGCATAAATATTCCCGTGGAGGTCGTATACACCGACGCGAACGGAACGGAGGGTAAAGCGAGCGCTACCATCACGGTGACAGAGGATGTGATCCTCTTTGTGCCGCAGCCTTCCATTATGCCGTATGAGGTCCAGTGCGTCGTGAGCGCGGTGGCGCCTGAGGGAAGTTTCAATGCGGAAAACAATACTTTTGTGATCGACGCCTGCATTACGGCGATCCTGAAAATCATCATCAACGTCGATCTGCTGGTGCCTTCTTACGGCTATTGCGCAATCCCGCCCGCACAGGAATACACGCAGGAAGTCTGTGCCGGATTTTTTGAGTTGCCGCTGTATCCGCAAGGCAACTGCGGGGGAACGGGCTGCAATTCCGGTTGCTGCAAGTAATTTCGTTTCTGCAAAAAAGCCGGTATTTCATATCGGCTTTTTTGTTTTTGTAAAAAATAGCGTTACGAAACCGTTAACGACAGACAGCCGCGGCATTGCGCCGCGGCTGCAAAAAAAGGGGAAGCAATATAAAAGAGAAAGAGCAAAAAAGGGGAAGCGTATGTTGTTTTGTGAAAATCCGCGGGAAGAAGAGCGGCGCTGTCTGATCTGCGGCGCAAAAACTTTTGAAGGCAAGATCTGTGACTGTTGCAAAGAAAGCCTGGCGCTTTGCGATATAGAAAATCTCGTTTCGCGCAAAGAACACGGAGAAAATTGTGCGGTGCGGCGCGCAAACGCTTTCAAATAGCAGTTTTTTATGGTAAAATATTTGAAAAAATCCGCAGGAGAGCCAAATGAAAGTTTTTGCTGTCAGCGACCTGCATCTGCCCGGAAATCAGGACAAGCCTATGGAGATTTTCGGAGGAAACTGGTCGGGGCACCTTCAAAAAATCAAAGCCGATTGGGTTGAACAGGTTGGCGAAGAGGATGTTGTTCTGATCGCGGGGGACATCAGCTGGGCGATGACGCTCGGCGATGCGCTCGGCGATCTTCATTCGCTTGCGGATCTTCCAGGCAAAAAGGTGTTTATCCGCGGCAATCATGACTATTGGTGGTCGGGGATCACGACGCTGAGAAAGAGTGCGCCCGACGATTCTTTTTATTTTTTGCAAAACGATTGTGTCCGTTTTGACGGTCTGGTCGTTTGCGGTTCGCGGGGTTGGGTGTGCCCGGGGTGTGCGGATTTTACGGAGGCGGACAAAAAAATTTATGAAAGAGAAGGAGAACGTTTCCGCCTTGTATTTCAGAGCGTGCAAAAGGTCAGGCAAGAGGGCGACCGTGTTATCTGTATGATACATTATCCGCCTTTTAATCCGAAAAAAGAAGACACCCTCTTTACGCGGCAATTTGAAGGAAACGGCGCAGACAAAGTCGTTTACGGCCATATCCATGCGAATGCGGGGGCGTATCCGATGCGCATGGAGAAGAACGGCATAGAATACGTGCTTACTTCCTGTGACCTGCTTGGTTTTCGGCTCGTTCGGGTGTGCTGAAAGCTTTGCGCGGTTCGGCTGCGCAATGTGCCGAATGTCTGTTTGTCGGCGAGCGGAGGCGGTTTTTCGATTCGTAAAAGCGATTGTTTTGATGTTCGTGTGACGGTCGGCTGCCGATTTTTGTATAGTAAAATTATTCAGAAAGTTTTATCAGACGCTTTACTTTTTGGCGTTGCCTGTGTTACAATAAACAGGAACGAACGGCTTTAACAGTTTACGGTACGGAGATGCCGCGAAGTCGCGTTCGGGCAAAAGCGAAAAGAGTGAAGAGTAAACGTATATTTTTTCGTTACTTGTTTGAACGTATCCCGCGCATTTTTCGTGCGCGGGTATTTTTTTGGAGGGTAACGCCATGGCGGAAGAGCGCATTTTGTTGGATTCTGCGGCGGTCGCGCGGACGCTTACACGTCTTTCGCACGAGATCGCAGAGAAAAACAAAGGGACGGAAGGGGTCTGCCTTCTCGGCATCAAACGGCGCGGCGAGATCATTGCCCGTCGTGTGCGAGAGATTTTGTCGGAGGCATACGGCGCGGATGTGCCTTGTGCGGGACTCGACATCGGTATGTACAGAGACGACCTTGTGAGCGGCTATTTCGTCCCGGACGCGAGTGTAAACGAGCTCGGGTTTGCGATCGACGGGAAAAAAGTGGTTCTGTGCGACGACGTTCTGCATACGGGACGCACCGTCCGCGCGGCGATCGAGGCGATTTTTGATCTGGGAAGACCTGCGTGCGTGCAGCTGTTGGAACTGGTTGACCGCGGCGGGAAGCAAATGCCCGTATTCGCCGATTTTGTCGGGAAAAATATACCTGCGGCGGGTTCGGAATTTATCGATGTAAGATTGAAGGAGTTGGAAGGGGAAGACGCCGTCGGCATACGGCGCGATCGGTAAAGGTTGCCGGTCAGGATTTTCTTTATAAGCAAGAATCTGAAAACGAGGTATATACATGTTAGGGAAAGATCTGCTCGGTCTTTATGACGCCGCTCAGGAAGACATCCTGAGCATTCTGGATACGGCGGCAGGGATGAAGAAGCTGCTCACCCAGAACCTGAAAAAATTGCCGCATCTGCAGGGGCGAACGGTGACGACGCTCTTTTACGAGAACAGTACGAGGACGCGCTGTTCGTTCGAGCTTGCGGCGAAATATCTGGGTGCGGGCACGGTGAACATTTCCGCTTCGTCGAGTTCTGTGCAGAAGGGCGAAACGCTCATCGACACGGGCAAAACACTCGACGCGATGAAAAATGACGTCATCGTCATTCGGCATCCGATGGGCGGTGCGCCGCGCCTGCTGGCGAAAAACGTGCGCGCGTCGGTCATCAACGGCGGCGACGGAATGAATGAGCATCCCACCCAAGCCCTTCTCGATTTTTATACCATGCGCGAGAAATTCGGTTCTTTCAAGGGACTGAAAGTCGCCATTCTCGGCGACATCAAACATTCGCGCGTCGCGAAGAGCAATCTTTTCGGGCTTACGAAACTCGGTGCGGAAGTGGTGATGTTTTCACCCGCGACGCTCATGCCGCAAGGCATCGACAGAATGGGGGCAAAGATCGCGCATTCGCGCGAAGAGGCCCTTGCGGGCGCAAACGTCGTGATGGGGCTTCGGATCCAGCTGGAGCGTATGCACGGCGGGCTGTTTCCCAGCCTTTCGGAATATGCGCAGTATTATGGCGTTTCCGAAGAGCATCTGAAATATGCGGACAAAGACTGTATCGTCATGCACCCGGGCCCCGTGAACAGGGGCGTGGAGTTCACGACGGGCGTCATCGACGGTGGAAACAGCGAAATCAACGAGCAGGTGCTCAACGGCGTCGCGGTGCGCATGGCGCTCTTGTTCCTGCTCTGCAAGAACAGACAGGGAGGCAGCGAAAATGCGTAAATTGCTCATCAAGGGCGGTACGGTCGTCTTTTCCGACTGCGTAAAAGAGGCGGATATCCTTACGGAAAACGGCAAGATCGTCAAGATCGCCAAGAATATAACGGATGCAAAGGCGGAAACGGTCGACGCCGCGGGGCTCACCGTTTTTCCCGGATTCATCGATATGCACGTGCATCTGCGCGAGCCCGGATTTGAATACAAGGAAGACATCGCGAGCGGCAGTGCGGCGGCGGTGGCGGGCGGTTTTTCGCAGGTATGCTGTATGCCGAATACCGATCCCGTGTGCGACAATGCGGCGGTCGTCGGATATATCGTTGCCCGCGCAAAAGAGGTAGGGCTTTGCAAAGTGCACCCGATCGGCGCCATCACGAAAGGCGAAAAGGGTGAAACGCTTGCCGAAATGGGCAAGATGAAAGCGGCGGGCGCGGTCGCGGTCAGCGATGACGGGCGCCCTGTCATGAATGCGCGCATCATGCGGCTTGCGATGGAATACGCTTCCGATTTCGGGCTCGTCTGTCTTTCGCACTGTGAGGACAAAGACCTTGTGGACGGCGGCGTCGTCAATGAAGGTTATAACAGTACGCTTGCGGGCTTGAAGGGGATCCCCCGCGCGGCGGAAGAGATCATGCTCGCGCGTGAGATCATTCTTGCCGAAACGCTTGGAAAATGCGTCCATATCTGCCACGTTTCCACGAAAGGCGGCGTGCAGCTTCTGCGTGAGGCGAAGGCGCGCGGCGTGCGCGTCACGGCAGAGACCTGCCCGCATTACTTTACGCTCACCGACGACGTCGTGACGGGATTTGACGCGAACACGAAGGTGAATCCTCCCATCCGCGAAGCGGAGGATGTCGAGGCGATCAAAGAGGGGCTCAAAGACGGTACCCTCGATTGCATCGTCACCGATCATGCGCCGCACCATGTGGACGAAAAGAACGTGGAATACAACCTGGCGGCGTTCGGGATCAGCGGCATAGAAACTTCGTTTGCGCTCTCTTATACCCATCTCGTCCGAGGCGGCGTGCTTTCTCTTTGTGAACTCGCCGACCGTATGAGTGCGGCGCCCGCGCGTATTCTTTCTTTGGAAGGGGGCGCGATCGAAGAGGGAGCGGTGGCCGATCTTGCGATCGCCGACCTCAACGAAAAGTTTGTCATCGACAGCAAAAAATTTCGCTCCAAGGGCAAAAATACGCCGTTTGACGGGGCGGAAGTTTACGGCAGAGTAAAATACACGATTGTCGACGGCGAGATCAAATTTCGTGCATAAATATATGCAAAACGCTTGATTCAGGTGTTTATCAAGTACTATGTCTGACATAAGGAGAGGAAAAATGACTTATAAACAGAAATTTATCCGCTTTCTTGCGGATTGCGGCGTCTTGAAGTTCGGTACATTCAAATTGAAAAGCGGGCGTATCGCTCCGTATTTTCTGAACGCCGGTGAATATAAAAAAGGATCTCAGATCAAAAAACTCGGCGAGTTTTATGCGGATTGCATTGCCGAAAATAAGATTCCTGCGGAGACTCTTTTCGGTCCCGCTTATAAAGGCGTGCCGCTCGCGCTTTCGGCATCGGTCGCTCTCTATGAAAAGTACGGTATCGACGTGAATTTCTGCTTTGACAGAAAAGAGGTCAAAGATCACGGGGAAGGCGGGATGTTTGTC
The DNA here is from genome assembly GCA_944359385.1 of uncultured Clostridia bacterium. Classification (GTDB taxonomy): domain Bacteria; phylum Bacillota; class Clostridia; order Christensenellales; family Borkfalkiaceae; genus Borkfalkia. Next base: position 9,300 of record CALVSU010000044.1, read on the forward strand.
GGAAAACAGCCTGAAAACGGGGAGAAGATCGTCATCATCGAGGATGTCATGACGAGCGGAAAGGCGCTGAAAGAAGTTTTGCCCAAACTGCGCGGCGCGGCTGACGTCAATGTGACGGGCATGGTGATCACTGTGGACAGGATGGAAAAAGCGCTCGACAGTGAAAAATCCGCCGTACAGCAGGCATATGAACAAGAGGGGGTAAAGGTGTATTCCATCGTCACCATTCGCGACATCGTGGCTGCGCTGGAAGAAGGAATTATCGAAGGCAAGGAGCATGTTCCCGCCATACGAGAATATCTCGAACAATATGGTGCGAAATATTCATCCTGATGTCAAGGATGCGGCGCCGAATCTGAAACGCGGCCAACGCTAAGTATCAGTCAGACTTTATAGAGTATCTGTGTCGAGGGTTGATGGCATTGGAAAGGTTTGCGATTGTGGCGAGACAAATCGCTCCGATGTTTCGGCAGCGTTTTGCGGCGTGTGCGATATGCGGGTTCTGTTGTGCCGGACGTGAAAATTTGAATACAGACAAAATGAGGTAAAAAAGATGATCGATTTATTGATCGAAAAGATCGAAGAAAAGAAAAACCCGACGGTCGTCGGGCTGGATACGAACTTTGATTATCTTCCCGACGAAATGCGGGAAGGGGTCTGCGACTTCAAGGGTGCGGCGGATGCGATTTTTGCTTTTAACAAAAAGCTCGTGGATGCGGTCGCGGACATCGTGCCCGCGGTCAAAGTGCAGATCGCTTATTATGAAATGTACGGCGTGGATGGTATGCGCGCTTTTGCGGACACGATCGCCTATTGCAAGCGTAAGGGGCTGGTCGTCATGACAGACGCGAAGCGCAACGATATCGGCGCGACTGCCGAGTGTTATGCGAAAGCGTATCTCGGAGTCACTGCAGTGAATGCGGGGGCAGAATGTGCGTTTGCTTCAGATTTTCTCACGGTGAACGGATATCTCGGTTCGGACGGGATCAAACCTTTTTTAAGCTGGATGGGCAAAAAAGACAAAGGGATCTTTATCCTTGTAAAAACGTCCAATCCTTCCAGCGGCGAGCTGCAGGATCTGAAGCTTGAAAACGGAAAGACTGTCTATGAATATATGGGCTCGCTCGTGGAAACGTGGGGAGCGGGCTGTATCGGCAAATACGGGTATTCCGATGTCGGAGCGGTGGTCGGTGCGACGCATCCCGTGCAGGCGCAGATCTTGCGAAAAGAAATGCCGCATACCTTTTTCCTGATCCCCGGTTACGGCGCGCAGGGGGGTACGGCGAACGATCTGAAAGTTTGTTTCGATAAAGACGGCAGGGGCGGCATCGTCAATTCTTCGCGCGGTATCCTGTGTGCATATCGCCAGGAAAAGTACAAAGGCATGGCTTTCGATGAAGCGGCGCGCAAGGCGTGTGAAGATATGCAGGCTGATCTGAATCGCGCCGTTTTCGGATAAAAACGGCGCTTTTGGATAAAAAATCCTTTTGCAAAGTATTATGTCACATATAAAAACATCAAAATCAAGGAATTTGCGATGAAGGAGCTTACGGTAAAGATCATAGAAAACGCGCCGCTTGCGGCGGGTGTTTATAAAATGAAATTTGCATTGCCCGAGACGGTGCATGGGTTGGCATGCGGCAAGTTTGTCAATATTTCTGTGGGAGACGGCGCTCATCTTCTGAGAAGGCCGATCGCGATCTGTGAATATACGGAACATACTGTCACGATCTGCTATCAGTTAAAAGGCGAAGGTACGCACCTGATGAGCGAGAAAAAAGAGGGTGATGTCCTTTCCTGTGTCCTGCCGCTCGGCAACGGTTTTTCGCTTGCGGAAGAGCAAAAGCGCGTCGCGCTGATCGGGGGCGGGGTCGGCGTGTTTCCGATGTTTTCCGTCCTCAGAGAATATGAGGGCAAAGACAAAAAGTTTTTTTCCTATATCGGGTTCAGAAACAAAGACGCCGTATGCATGGCTGAGGATTTTGCGGCGCTTTCCGAATGTGCGTCAGTCGTGACGGACGACGGTTCTTTTGGGGAAAAGACCAATGCGGTCGCGGCTTTTTTTGCGGATGCGGAAAAATCGCGCCCTGACGTCATTTTGTCCTGTGGTCCTTTGCCTATGCTGCGGGCTTTGAAAACAGGACTGCGGGAGC
>CALVSU010000045.1 GCA_944359385.1 uncultured Clostridia bacterium
ACGCAGGCAGGAAAGCATCCTTGCCTGCGTTTTTGTTTTGCCCGCCGCCCTTTTGCGCGGGTGCGGCGTTTGTGCAAGATAACAATATTAGTCAACAAGATTTTCCATTGTAAAGCAAATTTGGTTGTGTTATACTTAAGAAAAATGCGGAGTGAAATTTGCAATGAATATGAAAAAATGGCTGGACGATCTGAAAGCGTCCGATGAAAAAAAGACGATGCCGATCTTGTCCTTCCCCGGCACGCAGCTGATCGGCGCGGATGTGGGGCAGGTCTGTTCGGACAGCGAGTTGCAGGTCAAAATGATGAAAGCGGTCGCAGACCGCGTGGATTCCTTGGCGGCGGTCGGACTTATGGATCTGAGCGTCGAAGCGGAGTGCTTCGGCGCGAAGGTCGTAAAACAGCCTGATGACGTGCCGACGATCAGAGAGGCGCTCATCACCGACCTCGAAACGGTGAAAGACCTCGCCGTCCCCGAAGTCGGTTCCGCGAGGAGCGGTATCTATATCGAGGGCGTTGAAAAACTTTTGCGCGCCGTGCAGGACCGCCCCGTCTTTGCGGGGTGCGTCGGGCCTTTTTCTCTGGCGGGAAGGCTGACGGACGTTTCGGAAGCGATGATCCTCTGCTATGAAGACCCCGACAACATGAAGTTGCTGCTGGAAAAATGCACGCAGTTTCTCATTTCCTATGTCAAAGCGTACAAACAGATCGGTGCGCACGGCATCGTGATCGCGGAGCCGCTGGCGGGCGTGCTGTCGCCTGCGCTCGCGGAAGAGTTTTCCGAGCCGTATGTGCGCATGCTTGCCGACGCCGTGAAATCGGATGAATTTCTGGTCATCTATCACAACTGCGGGAACGCGGTGAACAGAATGATCCCTTCCATTCTCAGGACGGGGTGCGACGCATACCATTTCGGGAACGCGGTCGATATGCGCGAGATCATGCCGCAGATACCGCAAGAGGTGGTTGCGATGGGCAACATCGATCCCGTGAGCGCGTTCAAAGACGGTACGCCTTCGCAGATGCGCGAAGAAGTCTTCAAGCTGATGGGCGATCTTTGCGGGAAATATCCCAACTTTGTCATTTCGAGCGGCTGTGACATACCCGCGGCGGCAAAGTGGGAAAATATCGATGCCTATTTTGCGGCGGTCCGCGAATATTACCGTTCTCAGAAATAAGCGCGCTTTGTCTGTGCGAGGAAACCGTGCACTGAAAAAACAAAAATTTCCGCCGTCGAGGCGAAAATCGGCGTGCTTTGCCCGCAGGCGGAAACCGCGAGCCGAAAACAACAAAAATTTTTGCCGTCGAGGCGAACCCGCCCGCAGGTCGGACATATCCGAACTGCGGGCGGGTTTTTTCTGCGATAAAAGACGCGAGCTTCTTTTCCGCCGCGAAATCCCGCGCGCTGTAACGAGAAAAAATCGCCGCTTCCGCCGCAAAAGCGCATGATGTTTCATGTTTTCGTCTGTTTCAGACGCCGCAAAAGCGCGCGATGTTTCATGTTTTCGTCTGCTTCCGCATAGAATAAACCACGGCGTTTGCCCGATTTTTTTCAGAGGGGTAGGTGCATGGTCCTGATCAGAAGGGGTTTTCTGATCGCGGCGGCTTTTACGGCGGCGGCGATCGTTCTGCTTTCTCTTTGTCTTTCTTCGGTGGCGGCGGGGCTTTCCTCACCCGCGATTTTTACGGTTGTGCTCGATGCGGGGCACGGCGGCGTGGATCCGGGCGTGCTCGGCGTGCAGACAAAAGTCAAAGAGAGCGATCTGAACCTGATGATCGTGCGGGAGTTGCAGGAAGATTTTGAAAACGCGGGATTTGCGGTCGTTCTCACGCGCACGGACGAGGGCGGGCTGTACGGCCTGCCGACAGAAGGTTTTAAAAAGCGGGATATGCAGAAGAGGAAAGAGATCATCGAGAGCGCCGCGCCGCGGCTGATGATTTCCGTGCATCAGAATAATTTTGTGTCCGACAGGTCGCGGCGCGGCGGTCAGGTGTTTTATAACGGCGAAAGCGAAGAGGGCAAAGCGCTTGCGGACAGCATTCAGTCGAGGCTCAACGCGCTGGGCGGGTGTGCATATTCTGCGCTGAAAGGCGATTATTATATGCTCAACTGCACGCAATATACTTCCGTGATCGTGGAGTGCGGGTTTTTGTCCAACGCCGAAGACGAAAAACTTCTGACAAGCAAATCTTATCGCGAACAGCTCGCATACGAGATCTTTACGGGAACGCTCGCCTTCCTCGGATGAGGGGCGGGCGTTTTTCCGTGAAAACATACCCTTTGCGTGTTGAAATTTTTTTTCGGATATGCTATAATTTGCTTATGGTAAAATTCAACGAGGTGATGGACAGGGAACGGGCGAAAAAAATATCGCCCGTCGTGCTCGCCTTTATCGGCGACGCCGCGTATTCCCTGTATATACGCGAAGGGCTGATCTTCTCTTCCGATCATAAGACGGGCGTTTTGCAGAAGCTCGCGTCGGAGCGGGTCTCCGCGAAGGGACAGGCGGCGCTCTTTGCGCGCATAGAGAGTATGCTCACCGAGGAGGAGCGGGAGATCTATCTTCGCGGCAGGAACGCGAAAAAACCGACCAGGAGCAAAAACGCCAGCGTCGCGGAATACAACGTTTCCACGGGGTTCGAAGCCGTCGTCGGCTTTTTGTATCTTTCGGGAGATTACGCACGGATAGATCAACTGCTTTCGGGAAATAAAAATGAAGATTGAAGGAAGAAACGCCGTCCTTGAACTTTTGAAGGCGGAAAAAGAGATCGATAAAATTCTTTTGGAAAAGGGCGCGGAAGGTTCGCTCGGCAGGATCTTCGCGATGGCGCGCGGCAAAAACATCCGCGTGCAGTTTGCGGACGGAAAAGCGCTGGACAGGGAGAGCGAAACGGGCAGACATCAGGGCGTGATCGCCTTTGTGTCCGAATATGAATATGCCGACCTTTCCGAACTCACCGCGCCCAAAGAGAGTGGCAGATTTGTCATTCTCTGTGACGGAGTCGAAGACGTGCACAATCTGGGCAGCATCATCCGCGTCGCCGAGTGCGCGGGCGCGGACGGTGTGATCATTCCCAAAAACAAGAGCGCGCAGGTCACGGGCGCGGTCATACGCATCAGCGAGGGCGCCGCGAATCATATGAAGGTGGCGCGCGTGGGCGGCATCAATTACGCCGTCGACGAACTCAAAAAGAGCGGATACTGGGTGTATGCGCTGGAAGCGGACGGGGAAGACCTCTATTCGTGCGACCTGACGGGCGACATTGCGCTCGTGGTCGGCGGGGAAAACAGCGGCGTGGGCGCGCTGACGAGGAAAAAATGCGACAAAGTGCTGTCCTTGCCTCTCAACGGCTCAGTCAATTCGCTGAACGCGTCCGTGGCGCTGGGGATCGCGGCATATGAAGCGGTGAGGCAGAGAAGATGACGGACGAAGAACTTGCCGTCCGCGCACAGGCGGGCGATCAGTCCGCGACGCGCGCGTTGCTGGAAAAATATAAAAAAGCGGTGAAGAGCGTCGCGCGCAGTTTTTTCCTTGAAGGGGGCGACGCGGAAGACCTTGCCCAGGAAGGCATGATCGGGCTGTATCTCGCGATCACCGATTTCAGGGAAGGCGGGATGAGTTTTAAGAATTTTGCGTATCTGTGCATCAACCGCCGTATCGTCGGCGCGGTCAGGAGCGCGACGAGAAAGAAGCATGAGCCGCTCAACGGCAGCGTGCCGCTGCCCGACGGCGACGAGGGGGACATCGCGTCCGCGGAAGATCCCGAGGCGGAGCTCATCGGCAACGAGGAGCGGGAAGAACTGCTCGAAGCGGTGAAAAACGCGCTCTCGGAGAGCGAATACGAGAGCCTGAGGCTGTACATGGAGGGAATGAGCATCGGAGAGATCGCCGCCGAACGCGGCGTCGGCGAAAAGAGCGCCGAGAACGCCGTTCAGCGCGCGAAAAAGAAGGTCTCCGCATTGCTTTCCGCCCGCACGCGGTGAAAATACGCCGCGGCGCAAAGTCTGCCTTCGGCAGGTTCATTTTGAGGTGATTTTATGTCATATCAGGCGTTGTACCGTACATTCCGCCCGACCACGCTTGCGGGTCTGGTGCGGCAGGAACATATCGTGAGGATCCTCGTCAATCAGATCGAAACGGGGCGGATCGGGCATGCTTATCTCTTTTGCGGTCCGCGCGGCACGGGCAAGACGAGCACGGCGAAAATTTTTGCGAAGTCGATCAACTGCGAACATCCCGAAAACGGCTCGCCCTGCGGAAAGTGCGCGACGTGCAGGGCGCTCGCGGATCCTTCCAATCTCGACATCACCGAGATCGACGCCGCGTCCAACAACGGAGTCAATGAAATGCGCGACCTGCGGGAAAAGGTGCAGTATCCGCCCGTCTCCGCAAGGTACAAAGTGTACATCGTCGACGAAGTGCATATGCTTTCCGATTCGGCGTTCAACGCGCTCTTGAAGACACTGGAAGAACCGCCCAGACACGCAGTCTTCATCCTTGCGACGACCGAGCCGCAGAAACTTCCCGCGACCATTCTTTCCCGCTGTATGCGCTTTGATTTCAAACTCATACCGCAGGCGGACCTCGAAGCGCACATTAAAAACATTCTCGGAAAGATCGGCAAAGAGTATGAAGAAGAGGCGGTTTCCGCCATTGCCCGCGCAGGGGCGGGAAGCGTGCGCGACAGCCTTTCGATCGCGGACATCTGCATTTCGTACAGCCGCGGAAAACTGACGTATGCCGACGTGAACGAAGTGCTTGGCAGTGCGGATTTTTACGAGATCGCAAAGCTCGGAGAAGCGATCCTCAGCGAAAACGTATCGGACGCGCTCACGGAAACGGAGCGGGTCATCGCGTCGGGCAAGGGCGTGGGCGTGCTCAACAAGGACATTCTCAATTTCATCAACAACTGTTCCATCGCAAAGTCTTGCAGGAACGCAAACGCGATCCTGAATCTGCCCCAAGAGATGTTTGCCGAGATCGGGCGCATCGCCGAAAAAGCGGACGGGCGCAAGATCCTGCGCTGTGCGGAGATCTTTACGGGCATCGAAGCGGATATGCGCTATTCCGTCTCTCCGCGCATCATTCTGGAAACGGCGATCGTCAAGGCGTGTATGCCCGAAACGGATTACGACGCGCTCGCCCTTTCGCGCAGGCTCGACGCGATGGAGGCGAAACTCAAAAGCGGCGCTTATGCGGCGGGACCTTCGGCAGCGCCGCAGGCGCAGACGGCGCAGGGCGCCGTCGCTGCGGGAGAAAAGCGGGCGGCACCCGTTTTGGAAGCCGTGCCGTTCGAGGAGGCGCCTTTCGACGAACCGCCTCCCGAGCCTGATCTTTTCGCCGCGCGGCGCGCCGAGCCCGAAAAGGTAGACGCGCTCGCACCGGACAAGCGGAAGGCGGCGTTCGGTTATTTCATGAGAACGCTGCGTTCGGGTTCGAAGAACGGTGTGCTCTTCACGATGTGTCAGGATCTGGAACCTTCTTTTGAGGGAGATAAATTTGTCTTGTCCGCGTCGAGCGAAGTCATTTTCCGCTCTCTCAACCGCGAGGAACATTTCAAGAGCATCAAAACGGCGCTGGAGAAGATCGGCATTACCGATTTCGACATACGGTTGAAGGGCGCGAAAGCGGACACACTTGACGAGGACATCGCGCGATTGAAAAAAGATTTTGCAGGCACGGACATAGAAGAAAAATAATTTTCGGATAAGGAGACAGAAATGGCAGGTTTTAAAGGCGGCATGGGCGGTATGGGCGGCAATATGCAGAACCTGATGAAACAGGCGCAGAAAATGAAGGAGCAGTTGCAGGAAACGGAAAAACTGCTCGACGACTGGGAGATCGTCGGCACGAGCGGCGGCGAGGCGGTCGTCGTCTACATGAATGCGAAAAAGATCATTGACGGCATCGAACTGGACGCGAAAGTGGTCGATCCCGAAGACGTGGAAATGCTCGAAGATCTCATCATGGCGGCGATTCTGGACGGCTACAAGAAGGCGGACGAAGTCTATAAAGAAAAAATGGCGCCGTTCGGCGGCATGGGCGGCGCGGGCGGTCTCGGCGGGCTTCTGTAAAGCGGATTTCTTCGAAAAGGCGGGACGCGTCACGTATTTTGCTTTGCGGAAATGCGGCTTTACCTTACGGAAAGGGGCGTGCGCGGGCGCACATATGACCAAGCGAACATTTTGAGGAGCGGTTAGCAAATGCAGGTGTTTATCGAGCCGATCGGCAGGCTCATCAACGAATTTTCCAAACTTCCCGGGGTGGGCAAGAAGAGTGCCCAGCGCTATGCGTACAGGGTCATCAATATGAGCGAGAGCGAGGCGCAGGAATTTGCTGCAGCCATCCTCAATGTCAAAAAGAAGGTGAAATACTGCAAGATCTGCGGGAACTTTACCGAGGATGAAGTCTGCGATATCTGCAAAGAGCGCGACAGGCGGGTCATCTGCGTCGTCAAGGAACCGAAAGACGTCATCGCGCTGGAAAAACTGCACGAGTTCAAGGGCGTTTATCATGTTCTGCACGGCGTCATCAATCCTATGGAAGGGATCGGGCCAAACGATATCCGCATCCGCGAGCTTTTATCCCGCCTTGCGGAAGGGAATGTGGAAGAGGTCATCGTGGCGACCAATCCCGACGTCGAAGGTGACGCGACGGCGATGTATATCGCCAAGCTCATCAAGCCCCTTGGAGTGAAGGTGACGCGCCTTGCGCACGGCATTCCGATCGGCAGTGAGATCGAATACACCGACGACGTGACTCTCGCCCGCGCGTTCATAGAGCGCAAAGAGGTGTAGAGAACATATCTGCGTCATGTTTTTCGGCGGGAACGCATAACAAATCAAAAAAGCGACGCTCCGACTTTGAAAGGGGCGTCATACGGAGGAAAACGATGGAAAGAATTTCCGTTCTGGGCTGCGGCAGATGGGGCTCGTTTATCGCGTGGTATCTCGCGACGAAAAAGGGCAAACAGGTCTGGTCGTGGGGTCCCGAAGATGACTATTCCTATAAAATTCTCAAAGAAACGGGGAAAAACGACTATGTCACGCTGGACGAGTCGATCACCCTCTCCTGCGATCTGAAAGCAGCGGTGGAGCGGGCGGAGGTCGTCATCATCTCGATCAGTTCGCAGGGTCTTCGCGGGTTTATCGGCAAAATCAAGGCGTGCGCCGATGTTTCGGATAAGATCTTCGTGCTCTGTATGAAGGGGATCGAAGTGGAGACGGGCGAGCGCCTTTCGGAAATTCTCATCGGCGCGGGCATATCTCCCGAAAAGATCGCCGTCTGGGTGGGGCCCGGGCATATCCAGGACTTTACGGCGGGCATTCCCAACTGTATGGTCATCGACAGCCACAACACGCAGCTGAAAAAGGCGCTTGCGGACGATTTCAAGAGCGATCTCATCCGTTTTTACTACGGCAACGACATCATCGGCACGGAGATCGGCGCGGCGGCGAAAAACGTGATGGGCATTGCGGCGGGCGTGCTCGACGGCGGCGGCGTGTCCACGCTGAAAGGTCCGCTCATGTCGCGCGGCGCGCGGGAAGTCGCGCGGCTGATCAAAGCGCTCGGGGGCAACGAGCTGTCTGCTTACGGGCTCGCGCATCTCGGCGATTATGAAACGACCCTCTTTTCCCGCCATTCTCACAACAGGATGTACGGGGAAATGCTCGTGAAGGGACAGAAATTCGAAAAACTCGCCGAAGGGGTCATGACCGCGGCGGCAATGAAAAGGCTCGGAGAAAAATACGGGGTGGAACTTCCTATAACCGATGCGGTTTACGACGTCTGTTTCTCCAAGGAGCCCCATACGGGCGAAGGCTGGAAGAAAATGTGCATGGACCGCATTTCCGTCCTGTTTTCGCGCGAGACCAAGTTTGAATTTTAAGTAAGGGCGTGCCGGACGGGTTTGTGTTTCAGGTGCGGTCTGCATCGTAAACGCGGGCGCGCGGCTTTCTGCCGCGCGCCCCTTGCAGAACGGGCGCGCAGATGGTTTACCGCGCCGATGATGCGGCGGCGCGGCAAAAGGGAAGGTTGCGACGCGCATATAATAAAATACAATAAACGGTCAAAAAAGGACGGAGCGAAACGCTCCGTCCTTTTTTGTCGAGATTGTTGCGGCACGCCGCATATATCGTTGCGGCAAAGATACCGCCGTTGCATCGTCTGCGCCGCAGTGTTGCGGCAAAGATATCGCCTTTGAGACATAGATACCGCAGCAATTTGGCGGACGTTACCAGCTTCTGCCGCCGCCGCCGCCGAATCCGCCTCCGCCGTGAAAACCCCCGCCGCCGCGGAATCCGCCGCCGCTTCTGCCCGAAGAGGAGGGGCGGGAAACGAAGACTTGCGTCATGGAACGGTTCGCACTGCGAAGCGCGGCGTTGATCACGATGAAGTTGAGGAGCATATTGTTCCCCGATATCGCCCACGAAGGGGGCTGCATATCGATGTCTTTGAATTTTTCTTCCCAGATGTCCGATACGCCGAGCACCTGCGCGTAGGGCAGGATGTCGTAATAGTATGCGGGGTTTTCTTCTAGGAGGGTTTCCAGTCTGTCTTTTTCGGCGAGCAACAGAAAGTCGCGGAAACCGAGCAGGGGATTGACGGCCTCGATGTAGCTCTTGTTTTCGCGCAGAAGATAGGGCGCAAGCGCGGCGGTCAACGCGGTCAGCGCGAAAAAGAAGGGTTTGATCAGCCCGAACAGGTACGTCTGCGGCAGGACGAGAGAGACGATGAGGTCAAACAGGGCGCAGATGCCCAACTGTGCCGCAAGCAAACCTATGCGCGCTTTTGCGGAGCTTTTGCGTTTGTTTCTGACGGAGAGGTATCCGAGCCAGAACACCAAGGCAAAGGGCAGGATCGCCGCTGCCGCGATGAAGAGCTGAACGTCCGTATTTACGTGCAGTCCGCGCAGGAACACAGTGAAGAAACAGAGCAGGAAAGAAAGAGCTGCCGCAGCGCCTGCAAGGCATTTGGACTTCGTGGAAAAAAGTTTCGGGGTTTCCGAACGGACGAGCGTTTTCGCTTTCGATGCCGTTGTATAGAAATTGTCTGCGAGCGAACTGATCTGTACGGTGCGGCGACCGAAGAAGAGTCTTTCAAATACTACCCGCTCGTGCTCGGGCGCGTCTGCGGGCAAGTCGGCGAGCTTGTTGAGAACGGGGTCGTCCTGTTTGGAAAAATCGATGGTGAGATATTTTTTACTTGCCCAGTAATAGATGAGGGATGTGATGTCTTCGTTCTGCACGCTTCCGTCGATGAGCGCGCCCGCGAGCAGGGGGTCCATGCCGTCGGGCGGCATGACGTTGACGACAGGGGTGGGCTCCGATCTCGGAATGCAGATGCCGATGAGCAGTGCGGCGAGCAGCAATGCGGCGGCAATGACGACCGCGGCGATCTCTCCTTTTTCGGGTGCGAAATCGCCCATGCTCCCCGCGGGCAGGTCTGCGCTGACCGTCACGGGCGTGAACGGGGCAAGGTCTGAACAAGTGATGCGGACGGTGCCTCCTTCCGCCGCATAAGCGCCGTCGAAATCGGCGGTATTGACGAGCAGTTTTTCGGGCGAGGCGGGAAGGACGAGAGTGCAGGTCGCGTTTTTGATGGTCGTTGCCCAGCCGCCGCCGATCAGATTGACATAGACGTTATCGTTGCCGTCGGGGGCGGGGATCTTGAGATCGTAGGTGATCCTGTATACGACTTCTCTGTTTACGGGGGCAAAGTAGTTCTCGTCCCCGAGCCAGACGCTGATGTAATGGATTCCGGGTTGGACTTTGAATGCGTCGTCAGCCTGTATCGAGGTGTAGACTTCTCCGCTGTTTACGGGCAGATCGCGGATGATGCCGTGTTTTCCGCTTCTTGTAAATACCGCCGTAATAGATTCGGAGACGGAAAACGTCCTGCCTTTCTTGTATTCGAAGCGGATGTCGTAGTCTGCAATGTAATAGGAATCGTCCGTTTCGGCGGTTGAAGTCGTTTTCGGAAGGAACAGGAACAGCCCCAAAAAGACGAGCGCAACGCCGAAAAAGATCGCCCAAAAGACGATGTTGGTCTTATTTTTAGATTTCATATTCTATCTCGCAGGGAAGATCAGAATTTCACCTTGACGTTCTGGCGCGCCTCGTCTTCGATCTCGTAGTATTCGAACTTTTCGAGATGCATGGCTCCCGCCACGATGTTGCTGGGGAAAGTCTGCATTTTCGTGTTGATGCGTTTGACGGTTGCGTTGTAGTATTTGCGCGCGTTGGCAAGTTCCGCCTCGATCTGTTTGAGCTGGTTTTGCAGGTCGAGGAAGTTTGTGTTCGCCTGCAGCTGGGGGTATGCCTCGGAGAGGGCAAAGAGGGTCTTCAACGTGCCCGTGAGCGCGTTTTCCGCTTCGATCTTACCGCGCGTATCCGTAGCCGTCATGGCGGCGTTGCGGGCGGCGATGACTCTTTCGAGCGTTTCTTTTTCGTGGGAAGCATATCCTTTGACCGTTTCGACGAGGTTAGGGATCAGGTCGTATCTCTTTTTGAGGTAGACGTCGATGGTCGCCCATGCCTCTTCGCAGGAGTTGCGCATTTTTACGAATTTGTTGTAAGTACCGATCAGGCAGGCGACGACGATGATCACGAGGAGCACGATGACGCCGATGACGATGGTGGGGATCACCCAGCCGGGGAGCAGAAGATTGTACATGATTTTGTCCTCCGATGAAGTGTTTGCAGGCAAAGCCTGCAAAGTTTGCGGCAGAGCCTGCGTTCTGCGCAGTTTCATTATATAATACGCCCTTGCGTTTGTCAAACGAAAATGAGATTTCAGTGACGGTGTATGCGGGGAAGCCGCGCGTTTGACATCGCCTCGGATACGTGCTATAATTTCCGAAAGCGTTGAAACGGCGCGTTTTTTTGCGCGCTTTGATCGGAGGTGAAAAATGCTCAGGATCCTCAGGGCATTGAAGGTGCGGGAATGGATCTATGCCGTCATAAGCGTGGGATTCATCGTCCTGCAGGTATGGCTGGATCTTTCCCTGCCCGATTATATGGAAAAGATCACCGCACTTGCCGTTTCGGGCGCGTCGGCGGGGAGCGGCGAGATCTGGAAGAACGGCGCCCTGATGCTCGCCTGTGCGCTCGGCGGTGCCGCAGGGTCGGTCGTCGTGGGCTTTTTTGCTTCGCGCATCGCGGCGGCGCTCTCTTTCCGCTTGCGGAGCAAAGTCTTCGACAAAGTGGAGAGCTTTTCCATGGAAGAGATCAACAGGTTTTCGACGGCGAGCCTCATCACCCGCACGACGAACGACGTCACGCAGGTGCAGATGGTCGTCGCCATGGGATCGC
>CALVSU010000046.1 GCA_944359385.1 uncultured Clostridia bacterium
CACTTCGGTCACCAGACCAGGAAATGGAACCCGAAGATGAAGAAGTACATCTTCGCGGCAAGGAACGACATTCACATCATCGATCTGCAGCTCACCGTCGGGCTCGTGGAGCAGGCGTACAACTTCGTGGTCGACACCGTGAAAGCGGGCAAGAGCATTCTCTTTGTCGGTACGAAGAAGCAGGCGCAGGACGCGATCAAGGAAGAGGCGGTCCGTTGCGGACAGTTCTACATCAATTCCCGCTGGCTGGGCGGCACGCTCACCAATTTCAAGACCATCCGTTCGAGGATCGAGCGCCTCAACAAGCTCCAGAGGATGGAGGAGTCGGGCGACTTTGATCTTCTTCCCAAGAAGGAAGTACTCGGGCTGAAAAAAGAGATGGAAAAGCTGGAAGCCAACCTCGGCGGTATCCGCGAGATGAAGACGCTTCCGGGCGCCATGTTCATCGTAGATCCGCACAACGAAGACATCGCGGTGCAGGAAGCGAGAAAGCTGCACATTCCCATCGTGGCGATCACGGACACGAACTGCGACCCCGATCTCATCGACTATGTGATCCCCGGCAACGACGACGCGATCCGCGCGGTCAAACTGCTCTCTTCGGTCATTGCGAACGCGGTCATCGAAGCGAACCAGGGCGAAGCGGTGAATGCGGAAATGGCGGAAGCGGCGGCGGAAGTTCCCGCGGAATCCATTGAAGAAGTCGTCGAAGCGGCGGCGGAAGAAGCTCCCGCAGACGCAGAGTAATTTCTGCATACAAACAGAAATCAGGACAAATCGGAGGAAAGAAAATATATGGCTATCACGGCAAGCGACGTCAACACCCTCAGACAAAAGACGGGCGTCGGCATGATGGATTGCAAAAAAGCGCTCACGGAAGCAAACGGAGATATGGACAAGGCGATCGAGATCCTTCGCGAGAAGGGAATGGCGACCGCTGCGAAGAAAGCGGGCAGGATCGCCGCGGAAGGCATTGTGGACAGCTATATCCACATGGGCGGCAAGGTCGGCGTTCTGGTCGAAGTCAACTGCGAGACGGACTTCGTCGCGCGCGGAGATCAGTTCAAGGAGCTCGTACATGATATCGCGTTGCAGATCGCGGCGGCGAAACCGCTGTACGTGACGAAGGAAGAGGTACCTGCCGAAGTGCTCGAAGAGGAGAAGAAGATCCTCAAAGTGCAGGCGATGAACGAGGGCAAGCCCGAAGCGATCGCGGAGAAGATGGTGCAGGGCAGGATCAAGAAGTACTACGAAGATTTCTGCCTGCTCGAGCAGCCGTTCGTGAAGGATCCTTCCAAGACGATCAACCAGCTCGTGACCGAGGCGATCGCGTCCATCGGCGAGAAGATCACGGTGCGCCGTTTCGCGCGCTTTGAAATGGGCGAAGGCATCGAAAAGAAGAAAGACGACCTCGCGGAAGAAGTCGAAAAACAAGTTTCCAAGATGAAAGGTTAACCCCGAAAGGCACACAATTCCTATTTGTGTGCCTTTTTTCGAACGATCGAGAAACGGACGGCGCGGACTGCGCCGAGAACAGCTTTCGGAGGAGCATATGGGAAGCAAGACACCCAAATACAAGAGGATCATACTCAAACTTTCGGGCGAGGCGCTCGCGGGGGAAAGCGGGTTCGGCCTTGACGAAAAGATCATCGCGAACGTCGTGGAGCAGCTCATCCGCGTGCATGAAATGGGCGTGGAGATCGGGCTTGTCATCGGCGGCGGCAACTTCTGGCGCGGCAGGCAGGGCACGAACATGGACAGGACGACGGCGGACCACATGGGGATGCTGGCGACGGTCATCAACTCGCTCGCCATGCAGGACGCGATCGAACAGCGCGGCGTTCCCGTGCGCGTGCAGACGGCGCTCAACATGATCAGCGTCGCCGAGCCGTTCATTCTTCGAAAGGCGCTCCGCCACTTCGAACTGGGCAGGATCGTCATTTTTGCCTGCGGCACGGGCAATCCGTACTGCTCGACGGATACGGGCGCGGCGCTTCGTGCGGCGGAAACGAATGCGGACATTCTTCTGCTCGCCAAAAACGTGGACGGCGTGTACGACAGCGATCCCAAGACCAACCCGAACGCGAAAAAGATCGATAAGATCTCGCACATGGAAGTGATCAACCGCGGTCTGAAAGCGATGGACACGACGGCGATCACGATGTGCATGGACAACAACATTCCCGTGCTTGCGTTCGCGCTCTCCGAAAAGGACGCGATCGTGCGCGCCATCTGCGGCGAGCGCACGGGCACACTCATAGAAAGCGATAAATAAAGGAGAACGCAAATGATCGACAACGAAAAAGTAGAAGAGACCATGCTTGTCCTCGAAGACAAACTGGATAAGACGGTGAGCGTACTGCGCGAGGAGTATACGTCTATCCGCGCGGGCAGGGCGAATCCGCACGTTCTCGACAAGATCGTCGTGGACTATTACGGCACCCCTTCGCCCATCAATCAGGTGGGCAACATCGCCGTTTCCGACGCGAAATGCCTCGTCATCAGTCCTTGGGACGCGAGCCTTCTCAAAGGCATTGAAAAGGCGATTTTGCAGTCGAACATCGGGCTTACGCCGACGAACGACGGCAAAGTTATCCGCCTCGTGTTCCCCGACCTCACGGAGGAGCGCCGCCGCGACATCGCCAAACAGATCAAAGGCCTGTCGGAGGATGCGAAAGTCGCCGTGCGCAACATCCGCCGCGACGCGATGGACGCGCTCAAAAAGATGAAAAACGGCAAAGAGATCTCCGAAGACGAGTGTTCTTCGATAGAAAAAGAGGTTGAAAAGACCGTTTCCAAGACGATCGAACAGATCGAAAAGGTCACCGCCGAAAAAGAAAAAGAGATCATGTCCGTATAACGGAGTCAGCCTATGAAAAGGATCAAATTGCCCGTTCATATCGCGTTTATCATGGACGGGAACGGGCGTTGGGCGCGCCGCAGGTTTCGTCCGCGCGCGTTCGGACACAGGGCGGGCGTGCAGAACATGACCAAAGTCTGCGCGCACGCTTTCAAGATCGGCGTGCGCATCGTGACGGTGTTCGCGCTGTCCACGGAAAACCTTTCCCGCCCGAAAGAAGAGCTCGACGAACTGTTCGAGCTTTTCCGCGTTTATTTCTGCAAGAAAAAAGAGCGGCTTTTGGAGATGCAGGTCAAGATCAACGTGCTCGGCGACATCTCGGTGCTGCCGCAGGATATCCAGGACGACATTCTGGAAATGACCGAAGAGACGTCCTGTTATTGCGGCGGGCTGATGAACATCTGCATCAATTACGGTGCGCGGCAGGAAATCGTGCGCGCGGTGAATACCGCCGTCTCCTACGGGAGATTCGTCGACGAAACGAGCTTCAAAGATCTTCTGAGCACGTCGGGCATTCCCGACCCCGACCTGATCATCCGAACGGGCGGGGAAGTGCGCCTTTCCAATTTTCTTTTGTATCAGGCGGCATATTCCGAACTGTATTTCAGCAAAAAGATGTGGCCGGAATTTTCCAGACGCGATCTGGAACGCGCGATCGAAAATTATTCCGCGCGCGACAGAAGATACGGCAACATAAGAGGGTGACGGCATGAAAAAAAGGCTCATCACAGGCATCATCTATATCGGCGTCATTGTCGGATTTTTCTTCCTGCGCAACGTGCATCCGTGGTTTTTCGGCATTCTCGTCTACGCGTTTTCCGTCATCGGCACATTCGAGATGGTCAGGGCGTTTTCTTATCGGAAAGAAAACGAAGACGGCACCCTTGCAGAGCCCGCGTTTCCGCTTTCGCCTTCGCAGAAGATCTCCGTCTTTGCCTATGCGGCGCTGTTTACGCCCGTCTATTATCTCGTCGAATATTTCGCGCCCGAAGAGGGCTTCCGCGGCATGCTCATTCTCTCTTTCCTCTTCGCGCTCGTTTTATTGTGCCTTTTGGTCCTGGATCATAAGCGTTCCTCTTTGCAGGGCGCGGGCGGGGCGATGATCTGCGGTTTTTACCCGACGGCGCTCCTTTCCACCATGCTCCTTGCCAACGACCTTCCCGCAGGTTCCACGCTGGCGCTTCTCATTATTTTTGTCATTTCGCCCGTGGCGGACACCTTCGCGTTCGTCGTGGGAAGTATTTTCAAGGGCAAGAAACTCTGCCCGAACATCAGCCCGAACAAGACGATCTCGGGCGCGGTGGGCGGCGTCGTGTTCGGTATGGGCGCGAGCGTGCTGCTCTACTGGATCTATACCCTCACGACCGATTATGTCTATACGGGCATCGGCGGGAGCTATGCCTGGGCACCGTGGCTCATCTTTCTCGCGATCGGTCTGGTCGCGTCGGTTATGACGGAGTTCGGCGATCTTGCCGAGAGCATCATCAAGCGCAAAGTCGGGGTCAAGGACATGGGCAAACTTCTGCCCGGTCACGGCGGCATTCTCGACAGGATAGACGGCACGCTGTTTGCGAGCACTTTCGTCTATATCGTCTTTGAACTTTTCGTCTTGCTGTGAGCGCGGCCGATAAGGCAGGCGGCTCGGCGGGAGAAAGTTGTTTTCCTCTTGCCGTGGGCGCGTGCGGCCGATAAACGGATCGGCGGACGTAAAAGAGGATCAGATACGGAAAATACCTGCGCGTGCGGGTATTTTTTCATAAAATGACCGAACGTGCAGAGTTTTTCCGAGCGCGGCGGCTGCGGCGTTGTCGGCGCGGCGGCTGCGGCGTTGTCGGCGATTGCGTCGGTCGGTCAGTCACGCGGCGCCTTTCACTGCGCGGCGAAATGCGGGCAGACACGGCGTGCGGCGTTACAGAATTTGTCCTGCGGGGCATAAAGAGGCGGCGTTGCCGCGTAAACTAATTACAAAGAGGGGAAGAAATGCAAAAAAAGATCGCGCTGATCGGCAGTACGGGTTCGATCGGCAGGCAGGTGATCGACGTTTGCCGAAGGTATCCCGAGCGTTTTTCCATCGTGGCGATGGCGGCGAACAGGGGCGGAGACTTGTTCTATGCGCAGGTTGCGGCAGTGCGGCCGCGGTTTGCGGCGCTCAGGGCGGAGGACGCGGCGGCGGGGGAAGTTCCCGCAGGCACGCGCTTTGCGCGGGGCGAGGGCGCGTTCGAAGAGGCGTGCGCATTTTCCGACGCGGACGTCGTCTTTATCGCGGTCACGGGATTTGCGGGGCTGAAAGCGGCGCTTCTCGCGTTGGGGGCGGGCAAAGACATCGCGCTCGCAAACAAAGAGAGCCTCGTCACGGGCGGTGCGCTCGTCACGGCGGCGGCGGAGCGCGCAGGCAGGGCGATCCTGCCCGTAGACAGCGAGCATTCGGCGCTTTGGCAGTGTCTCGCGTTCGACCGCGGCGCGCCGTACGAAAAACTCATTCTCACGGCGAGCGGGGGCGCACTGCGCGACGTTCCGCTCGAAAAACTGCCGTATGTGACGGCGGCGGAGGCGCTCGCGCATCCCAACTGGGATATGGGCGCAAAGATCACGATCGACTGTGCGACCATGCTCAACAAGGGCTTTGAAGTGATCGAGGCGATGCACCTGTACGGCGCGCCCCTTGAAAAGGTGGAGGTGGTCATGCACCGCGAGAGCATCGTGCATTCCATGGTCGCGTTTGCCGACGGCGCGGTGCTGGCGCAGATGAGCTATCCTTCCATGGAACTGCCCATCCAGCTCGCGCTCACCTATCCCGAACGTATCCGGGCGAACGTGCAGCCGCTCGACCTCGTCAAGACGGGCGCTCTGCATTTTTCCGCGCCCGATCCCGCGCGTTATCCCTGTTTTTCGCTCGCACTGCGGTGCGCGCAGGCGGGCGGCGATCTTCCGTGCGTTCTCAACGCGGCGGGAGAAATTGCCGTATGCGCTTTTCTGGGCGGACAAATAAAATACACGCAAATTGCGGAAATTATAGAACGTACCCTCGAAAAATTCACGCCGAGAAAGGCGGAGAGCTATGCGCTTTTGGAGGATACAGACGCGGCGGCGCGGCGCGCCGCGCGCGGATTTCTGAACTGACGGAGTTTTATGGAAAACCTGCTTTCTTTTTCAAGCGTGATGGGCGTGATCGGTTCGGTGCTTTTGGCGATCCTGATTTTGCTCGCCATGATCACCGTACACGAATTCGGGCATTACGTCGCGGGAAAGATCTTTCATTTCAAGATCAACGAATTTGCCATCGGGTTCGGACCGGCGCTCTTCAAACATAAAAAAAAGAACGGCGAGCTGGTTTCGGTGCGCTGTCTTCCGCTGGGCGGCTATTGCGCGTTCGAAGGGGAAGATTCCGACAATCCGCACCCCGACGCGTTCAACAACAAAAAACCGTGGCAGCGCATCATCGTGTTGTTTGCGGGCGCGTTTATGAACTATCTTCTGGCGCTCCTTCTCATCGTCATATCCTTTTCCGCCTGCGGTCAGCTCCTTCTGATGACGTTCGTCGAACCCGCCGCGGATCCCGCCTATAACGAATATTCCCTGCAGGATAAAGATATCATCATCTCCTGCGAAGGAAAGGACATCTACCTCACCACCGACCTTATGGACGCGCTGGAAGGCAAAAAACAGGGCGATCTCGTGAAATTCACCCTCTCCCGCGAAGAGGAGGGGAAACGCACCATACAGACGGTGCAGGTCATGCTCCGCGCAGATGCGGATTTTGCCGACCTCACCGATACGAAAACTCTTTGGGACGCGCTCGGCATACAGAAGGCGTATGCCGAAGACGGGGAAACATATTCCTATCGGATTTATACGACGGCGTTCAAAGGGTTCGGATTTTTTGAAACGATCGGGCGTTCCTTTGTCTATTCTTTTCGGATAGGGGGCACCATTTTCAAGGTGCTCGGTCAGCTTCTCACGGGGAATCTGGGGCTGGACGCGTTCGGAGGCCCCGTCAGCACGATCAAGATCACCTCGCAGATCGCATCCCGCGGTTTCCAACAGTTTTTGGAGATCTCGGCGTTTATCGGCGTGAACCTTGCCGTATTCAACCTCTTGCCCATTCCCGCGCTGGACGGCTCGAAGATCGTCTTTACCGTCATAGAATGGATACGCGGAAAGCCCATCAACCGAAAAGTGGAGGCAGTCATCCACGCGGTCGGGTTTGTCCTGCTGTTGGGGTTTGCGGTGTTGGTCGACCTTTTGCAGCTCTTTTAGCGAAACGTAAATTTGCCAAACAGCAAGTTCGGTGAAGTGCAAATTTCGCGATATGAAAACAGCCCCGCAGGGGCGGGCGTGCCCGCCCCTGCGGGGCTGTATGGAATAAGTATGCCGCCGCGCAGATTGCGCGGCGGCGTTTCGCCGATTTTGTAAGATTTTTCGTTTTTTCGGGCGCATTTTCAGAAATCGGAGTTGTTTTTAAGGCAGAGGATATAGGCAGGGTCTGCGTCCAGAACCTCGCAGAGGTTTGCAAAGGTGTCGAGCGCAGGCATTTTGTCGCCCGTAACATAATGCGAAACGGATTGTTGGCTGATATGCAGTTTTGCCGCAATTTCTTTTTGCGTCATGCCGCTTTGTCGGATAGATTCCGCCAAACGCATTTGAATTTGTGCAATGGTGATCATATTTTCGCTCATATCAATATTTTACAATCAATGGGCGTAAATATGCTTGACATACGCCTGTCAGGCGTATTATAATGATTATACAAAAAATAACGGCGCTGTCGTACAAACGCCGTCCGATGAGACCACACCATATTTTCATATTTTCGCAAAGCGCCGCAGGCTGAGAAGCCTGCGGCGCTTTGCTTA
Organism: uncultured Clostridia bacterium; assembly: GCA_944359385.1. Classification (GTDB taxonomy): domain Bacteria; phylum Bacillota; class Clostridia; order Christensenellales; family Borkfalkiaceae; genus Borkfalkia. Next base: position 7,714 of record CALVSU010000046.1, read on the forward strand.
AATTTGTGACCGTGTTTATAAAATGAGCGTTTTGTATTCAACGTACAGCGTTCATGAAATGAGCGTTTCGTATTCGCCGTACAGCGCTTCGAGCTTTTCGTTGAGGCTGTCAAGGAGGGCGCATTTTTCCTGCATGAGCCGATAATCTGCCGCGATCTCGGGCTTTGCGATCTCCGCGCTGAGTGCGGCGATCTCTTCTTCCGTTTCGGCGATCAGCCGTTCCGTATCCCGCAGCTTTTGTTTTTTCTTCGCCTCTTCTGCGCGGTCGGCTTTGGAGCGGTAAGACGCGTTCTGTTTGAGCGCTCTTTCCGTCTCCGCGCGTTCTTTTTCCTCTTCCTGTTTTTGTTCCTGCGCGCCCCGTTTCATCTGTGTGAATTCGGCGTAACCGCAGGGGTAGGGGGTCAGCTTTTTCTCCGCGATCTCGACGATGCCGCTCGCGATGTTTTCGATGAAATACCTGTCGTGCGAAACGAACAGGAGGGTGCCTTCATACGCGCGGAGCGCCTCTTCGAGGCTTTCCCTCGCTTGAAGATCGAGATGGTTGGTCGGTTCGTCGAGGACGAGAAAATTCGCCCGTTCCGCTTCCAGCAGGACGAGGGAAAGTTTGGCTTTTTCCCCGCCCGAAAGGTTCTTCACCTTTTTGTCCGTGTCTTCCTCGCAAAGCTTCGCCCGTGCAAGCGAAGCGCGCGCCTCCGTCTGCGTCATGGCGGTGTGGCTGTGCCAGAGGGCGCCGAGCACCGTCTCTTCGGGGTCGAGCTCTGCATTTTCCTGATCGTAGTATCCTGTCTTTACAAATCTTCCCCAGCGCACGGCGGGGTCTGTCTTTTTGACGAGGGTGCGGATGAGAGTGGATTTTCCCGTTCCGTTTTCGCCCACGACGGCGATCTTGTCCCCCCTGCGCACGTTAAAAGACGCGTTCTCAAAGAGGGTTTTGCCGCCTGCGGAGAGGGAAAGCCCGCTTACCGAAAGGGCGGCTTCTTCGCTCTTTTCGTCCGTCAGAAACCTGAAAACGGGCGGTCTGGGCGGCGGCAGGGGTTTTTCGAGCAGCTGCATGTTTTCCAGCTTTTTCACCCGCGATTGCGCGCTCTTTGCCGTCGTTGCCCGCACAATGTTGCGCGCCACATAATCTTTGAGCTTGTCGATCTCTTCCTGCTGTTTTTCGTACGCGCGCTGTTCGGTGAGTACGCGTTCGGCTTTGAGCACCTTATATTTGGAGTAATTTCCGCGGTAGACGAAGATTTTTTTGTTTTCCAGTTCGAAGATCTTTTCGGCGGTCTTGTCCAGAAAATACCTGTCGTGCGAAACGGTGAAGATCGCGCCTTTGTACGAGGCGAGGTAGTTTTCCAGCCAGAAGAGGGTGGAGACGTCGAGGTGGTTTGTCGGTTCGTCCAAAAAGAGGATCTCGGGCTGTTCGAGCAGGAGCCTGCAAAGTTTGAGCCGCGTCTTTTCTCCGCCGCTCATGGTCGAAATGACCTGCCCGTAGGCGTTTTCGAAACCCATGCCGCCGAGCACGGTGCGTATTTTCACGTCGGCGTTGTACCCGTCGGCGGCGGCGATCTGCCTGTCCAGCTGTTCGTAGCGGGAGGAAAGCGCCTTGAACGCGTCGCTCCCGTATTCCGTCTCGGAGAGCTGTCTTTCCAGCGCGCGCAGTTTTTCGATGGCGCCGAATACAGAGGCGAAAACGCCGCGCATTTCTTCGTATACGGTGTTTTCGCTCTCAAAACCGCCGTTCTGCGCGAGATAGCCCGTTTTCAGCCCGCTCTTTTTGAAGATCTTTCCTTCGTCGGGTTCGAGCTCGCCCGTCATAAGCCTGATGAGGGTGGTCTTGCCTTCGCCGTTCGGACCGATGAAACCGATGCGCTCTCCTTCGTGGATCGTGAACTGCACGCCGTCGAGTATTTTTTTGTCGTCGTAGCCGAAGCTTACGTTTTCTGCATTCAAAAGCATAATATGACCGTCAATTTGCGATACTTTTTGTATGAAACACGTTACTTTGGAAGATATCGAACGCGCGGAAGAACAACTTGCCGCCGCGCCGCCCGCAAAAACCGCCGCTCTCGTCAGGAAACTCGCGAAAATGAAAAGCCGCTTTCTCGGCGACTGAAACTTTTCCCGTTTTGCCGCACGAGTGCCGCGCATGGGGCGGAGTGTGGCGGGGTGTGATGCCGCGGCGCGCCTGTGAGCCGCGGCGCAGCTCATGAAAGCGCGACGCACTGCCGCGGAGCAATTCAATAAAGCGCAAAGGACTGTGTTTGCGCAGCTCATGAAAGCGGGACGGACTGCCGCGCGCACGGGGGCGCTTTGGCGAAAAGAGATGTTTCAGCACAACGGACTGCCGCGCAAAAGAATGCCGCGGCGGGCAGGCGTTAAAAGAGGGTGTCCGTATTGTCCGAAAAGTCGGGGATAAATTTTTCGTCCGCCGCGCCGAGCTCCTGCAGGAAGATGTTTTTTATGCCCGAAGCGAAGAGGGCGTTTCTGACCTTTTTATATTCGCGCGGCGTGATGCGCCTTTGAAGTTCGGGGAATTTTCCGATCTCGCCGCAGGGGGTATATTGTCCCATGAGGGAGAAATACGCGTCCGAGCGGAGGGAGGCGAACCAGTTGACGATCTGCACGCTGTCCGAAGCGCAGAGGGGCAGGACGAGGTGCCGCACGATACAGCCGGCATACATTTTGCCGTCCCGCACGTCGTTTTTGCGCTGTGTCATGAAGGCGACGGCGTGGCTTGCCCGTTCAAAATAATCCTCTCTGCCCGTGTAGCGCAGGGAGATCTTCGGGGAAAAATATTTCATGTCGGGGAGCCAGACGTCTATATATCTGTCGATGGCGCGGAGCGCGTCGATTTTTTCGTAGGCGTGCGTGTTGTAGACGACGGGGATCTTCGGGCGATAGAGGGAAAACGCTTGGATCAGATGCGGCACATAGTGCGCGGCGGTGACGAGGTTGATGTTTTCCGCGCCCTGCTCTTCGAGCGCCTGAAAGATGCCCGCCAGTTCCCGCACGCTCACCTCGCGGGTGACCCGTGCGCGGGAGAGTTCGAAGTTCTGGCAAAATACGCAGCGGAGAGAACAGCCCGTAAAGAATACGGTGCCCGAGCCGTTCCGAAAGGAAATGCAGGGTTCTTCGAAGGGGTGAAGCCCGTATTTTGCGACGGATATCGCATTGTCGGCGCCGCAATAGCCGCGGCGTTTTTCTCTGTCCTGCCCGCATTCCACGGGGCAGAGCGTGCATTTTTCTGCCATACGAGGATTTTAACATATTTTTTCTCCCTTTGTAAAGCGATAACGGAAAGCATTGACTTTTGCGCGGAAAAAATATATAATGTGAGTGCTTTTACGAGCGGAAAAACCATGTCCGCGGAAAGCGGGGCGCGCGGAGCGCCGCGCTGATCGGAACTTGCGGACCAGGAGGCATATATGCGTAAATTTTTCACGAGCGAGAGCGTGACGGAGGGACATCCCGACAAAGTGTGCGACCAGATCTCCGACGCCGTCCTCGACGCAATCCTCGCACAGGACCCAAACGTACGCGCCGCCATCGAATGCTGCGCGACGACGGGCATGGTGCTCGTCAGG
>CALVSU010000047.1 GCA_944359385.1 uncultured Clostridia bacterium
AAACGTGCCGGAGGACAATCCGTTTATGGCGGGCGCGTTCCACGGAGTGGGAGAGAGCGGTACCGTTATCAACGTCGGCGTATCGGGGCCGGGCGTCGTCAAACACGCCCTCGAAAATATCCCCGACGCAAACCTTACCGAAGCGGCGGAAACCATCAAGCGCACTGCGTTCAAGATCACGCGTGCGGGGCAGTTGATCGCAAAAGAGGCGGCAAAACGTCTGGATGCGGAATTCGGCATCGTCGATCTTTCTCTCGCGCCGACGCCTGTCATGGGCGATTCCGTCGCACATATCCTTGAAGAACTCGGGCTCGAATGTGTAGGCGGCCACGGTTCCACTGCGGCGCTAGCCATGCTGAACGATGCCGTCAAAAAGGGCGGCGTGATGGCAAGTTCTCACGTCGGCGGGCTTTCGGGGGCGTTTATTCCCGTCAGCGAAGATATCGGCATGATCAATGCCGCGGAAAAAGGCGTTCTGCACATCGATAAGCTCGAAGCGATGACCGCTGTTTGCAGTGTGGGACTCGATATGATCGCCATACCAGGCGATACGCCCGCGTCCACGATCAGCGCGATCATCGCGGACGAAGCGGCGATCGGCATGATCAACAACAAGACCACCGCCGTGCGCGTGATCCCGGTGCCGGGGAAAGGCGTCGGCGAGTGGGTGGAATTCGGCGGACTTTTGGGCAGAGCGCCCATCATGGCCGTCAACACGACGGACAGTTCAAAATTCATTGCGCGCGGCGGCAGGATCCCCGCGCCCATTCACAGCAACAAAAACTAAGCGGAGGAGCGAATGGAAAGAAGCGAAGCGGCAAGCAAATACAAATGGAAAACGGAAGATATTTTCTCTTCCGACGATGCGTGGGAAAAAAGTTATGCGGAAGCGGAGAAAAGCATCGGTTTTTCCGAATTTGAAGGAAAACTCGGGGACAAGAGATCGCTGATCGCATTCTTTTCCAAAGAGGAAAAGACGGGCAGGATGCTCGAACGCCTGCACCTGTACGCGCACATGAAGCATGACGAAGATTCGCGCGTGGCGAAATATACTTCCATGCAGTCAAAGGCGATGTCGCTGTACGTCAGGTTTTCCTCCGCCGTTTCTTTTGCGGAGCCTGAGCTTACCGCTCTTCCCGAAGAGACGCTTGTTGCGTATGCTTCGGATGCGGAGCTTGCCGACCATGATTATTTTTTCCGTCAGCTCATCAGGGCGAAAAAGCATATTCTCTCCAAGAGCGAGGAAAAGCTGCTCGCGATGGGCGGGGAAATGTATTCGCAGTTCCGCGAGATCTTTTCTATGATCGACAATGCCGACATTCAGCTCGGCGAAGTGACGGACGATCAGGGGAATGTCATTCCGCTCACGCACGGCACGTTCGGCGTGCTTTTGCACGGACAGGACAGGGCGCTTCGGAAAAAGGCGTTCGAAAGATATTACAGTGCATATATCGGCCTTACCAATACGATCGCAGCGGCATATTTCGGGAACGTGAAAAAAGACGTGTTTCTGACGCAGGCGCGGCATTATCCTTCCTGCCTTGCGCGCGCGCTTGAAAACGAGGACGTGCAGCCCGCCGTATATGAGAATTTAATCGCGGCGGTGCATGACAGTCTGCCGTCCATGCACGCGTATATCGCGCTCCGCAAAAAACTGCTCGGGCTCGATGAACAGCATATGTATGACATCTATGCGCCGCTCGTGCAGGATGCACAGCTCAAACTCCCTTATGAAGAAGCGTGCGATCTTGTCGTGGAAGGGCTGGCGCCGCTCGGCACGGAATATCAGGCTCTCCTCAGAAAAGGGTTTTCGGAAGGCTGGGTCGACGTCCTCGAAAACACAGGCAAAAGGAGCGGTGCGTACAGCACGGGCATTTACGACACGCATCCATATGTCCTTCTGAATTATCAGCAGACAACGCACGACATCTTTACGATCGCGCACGAGATGGGGCATTCGCTCCACACATATTTTTCCAACCGCACACAGCCGTACGCCAAGGCGGATTACCGCATTTTCGTTGCGGAAGTCGCGAGCACGGTCAACGAGGTCCTGCTTCTCAAACACATCCTCGCAAAAACGCGGGATAAAAAGCTGAAAGCGTATCTTCTCAATTATTATCTCGATACCATCCGCACGACACTGCACAGGCAGACGATGTTTGCCGAGTTTGAAGCGGTTGCACACGAAATGGTGGAAAAAGGGGAGCCTCTTACGAGCGAAAACCTCTGCGAAGTGTATCTCGGGCTGAACAAGCTTTATTACGGCGATGCGATCGTACACGACAAAGAGATCGCCTATGAATGGTCGAGGATCCCGCATTTTTATACTTCTTTTTACGTTTATAAATATTCTACGGGTATCATCAGTGCGATTTCGATCGCAAACAGAATACTTCGCGAGGGAGAAAGCGCTGTAAAAGATTATATCGCTTTTCTGTCTTCAGGCGGAAGCGACGATCCTGTTTCTCTTTTAAAGATCGCGGGCGTCGATCTCATGAAGCGCGACGCATTCGATGCGGCGATGCGCGAATTCGGCGAAGTGCTCAGGGAATTTGAACAAACACAGGCATAGACAGGCGCGCGTATCAGCGCGCCCGGAGGGTAGGATATGGCAAACAAGACGACGAACATCTTGCCGAACAATTTAGAAGCGGAGCAAGCTTTGCTCGGCTGTCTTCTGATCGATATAGAGACGCAGACGGATATCCTTGATAAACTGTCCGAAGAAGATTTTTATCAGGAATCGCATAAATTGATCATCGGGGCAATGAAATCTGTTTTCAATGCCCGAAAGCCTGTCGACCTCGTGACGCTCGCCGATCAGCTCGAAAATGATAAGTGTCTCGACAAAGCGGGCGGGCTTACATACATCACGGACCTCGCAAAAATTACGCCTTCCGCGGCGAATTACAGATCGTATCTTGAAATTGTCAAGCGAGACAGCGTGAACAGGCGTCTGATCCGCGCATCGCAGGATATCATCGATACGGCACTATCTGGTGCGGATTCGTCTGACAGCGTCGCTTTTGCCGAAAAGCTGGTCTTTGATATCTCCAAAAAGATGGACACGTCTACGCTCGTCGATATGCGCGAAGACGACAGTTATGACATGGTTCTGAGCAAATTTGAAACCATATCGACGGACAAAAATGCGCTCCGCGGCGTACAGACGGGCTTTACGAAGCTGGACAAGATCACGAACGGACTGCAAAAGTCCGACTTTATCGTCCTCGCGGCAAGGCCGGGCGTCGGCAAAACGACGATCGGTATGAACATCGTAGAACACGCGGCGCTTGTCGATAACCGCGTCTGCGCAGTTTTTTCGCTGGAAATGCCGCGGATACAGCTTGCGCAAAGATTGTTGTGTTCGTTTGCTCGGGTGAGTATGTCTAAAGCGATGGCGGGCGAACTTTCCCAGTCCGACTGGAAAAAACTCTGGAAGGCGAGCGCTGATCTCAAAAAGGCAAAGATCTACATCGATGATTCTTCCAAGATCACGCCCGCGGAGATCCTTTCCAAATGCAGGCGGTTGAAATCGCGCAAAGAAGGGTTGGATCTGATCATGATCGACTATATTCAGCTTATGAGCAGCGGCGCAAAGCGCATGGAAGAAAACCGTCAGCAGGAAATTTCCACGATCACGCGTAATCTCAAAATCATGGCAAAGGAACTGGACGTTCCCGTGCTTGCGCTTTCACAGTTGCGCCGTATTTCTTCCAAGGAAGAACCGCAGCTTTCTGATCTGCGTGAATCGGGTGCAATCGAGCAGGACGCGGACATGGTCATGTTTATTCACCGTCCCGATGTCGCCGCGACGGAAGAAGAGATCAAGAGCGGCAAGATCATCAAAGATGCGGCGGATCTGATCATCGCCAAGCACAGAAACGGCGAATTGGGCAGGGTAAAACTGCGTTTCAGGGGAGATCAGGTGCGCTATGTCAACCCGCCTCCCGGATTTTTGCCGGAAGACCCGATGGAAGGCCGTGAAAGCAGGCATGAAGATGAGGACGGGCTATCGGATGAGGACTTTGCCGAGCTTGCGGCGCCCTCCGATGAATTTGACGAAGATGCAATGCCACCCGATCCCGACGAGGAGGCTTAGAGACATGACGACGGAGATCAAAAAGATCTGCGAGGCGTCTCTCGCCGAGGCAAAAGGCATTCTCGAACGGGGAGGCGCGGTCGCTTTTCCCACGGAAACGGTCTACGGTCTCGGCGCGGATGCGCGAAGTGACGAAGCGGTTTCCGCGATCTATGCGATCAAAGGAAGACCTTCTGACAATCCGCTGATCGTGCATGTGCACAGAGAGTATCCGCTCACCGAACTGGTGTATGACGAACGTCCGTATGCGGCGATTTTGCGGGAGAAATTTTTGCCCGGGCCGCTGACGCTCGTATATAGAAAAAAAGAGGGCGCGGTCTCCGATCTTGTTTCCTGTGGCTTGGATACACTTGCCGTGCGTGTTCCTTCCCATGAGGGTGCGCAGGCATTTTTGCGCTACACAGGTATGCCGATCGCCGCGCCTTCCGCCAATATTTCCAAGCACATCAGTCCCGTGTCCGCAGGGCACGTTTATGACGATTTGAAGGGCAGGATCCCGCTTATTTTGGAAGGCGGGCGCTGTTCGGGCGGTATAGAGAGTACTGTGTGTGACGTAACAGGCGAATATCCCGTCATTTTGCGGGCGGGGCTGGTTTCGAGGGAGATGATCTGCGACGCGATCGGAAGATGCGACGTGTACGTTCCGAAAAGCGGAGAACGCGTGCGCTCGCCGGGAATGAAATACAAGCATTATGCGCCGAAGTGCCGTACCATGCTTTTCGATGCAGATAAAGCGGGCGATGCGGTCGACGAGTTCAGGCGCCGCTCGGATGCGGGAGAAAGGGCGTTTGTGCTTTGCGCCGATGCTCTGAAAAATTTGTTTCCCGCGGACAAAGTGCTGAATCTCGGGCGCTCCGACGAGGAAATGGCGGCGAATCTTTACGAACTTTTGCATGAGGGCGAAAATGCCGCGGATCTGATCATCGCCATCGAACCTGAAAAAAAAGACGGTGTTATGGCAGGCGTAATCAATAGACTGACCAAAGCCTGCGCCGAGGAATAAAATGAAGAGAAAGAAAGTGCTGTTCATCTGTACGGGGAATACATGCCGAAGCCCGATGGCGGAAGCGATTTTCCGTGCAGAGATCAAGCGGCGCAAAATCAAATTTGTGGATGCGGCCTCTGCGGGTATCTTTGCCGAAAACAGCGAGTGCATCAACGAAAACAGTGCGGTGTGTCTGACCGAACTCGGCATCGATTTTTCTAAATTTCAGCCGCGTCAGTTGAAACATAAGATGATCGAAACGAGCTATATCGTGATCTGCATGACAAGGTCGCAGAGCGAGCTTTTAAATACTTTTGACAACGTGTATTCGATGGAAGAGATCGCAGGCTTTGATATTCCCGATCCCTACGGATGCGGGCTCGGAGTTTATAAAAAAACGGCTGAACTTATAAAAATTGCGACAGATAAGATCATTGAAAAATTTTTTGCGGAAGAACTGCAAGCGGCTTCGCGGCCGAATAATAAAAAATCCGGAGGGAAAGTATGAAAATTGCGGTTGCCTGCGATCACGGCGGGTTGGAACTGAAAAAAGTATTGTTGCAGTATCTCAAAGAGCACGGGTATGAATATCAGGACTTCGGTGCATATACGTCCGATTCCTGCGATTATCCTGATTTTGCGCTTCCTGCGGCAGAAGCAGTCGCTTGCGGAAAATGCGACAGAGGAATCGTCATATGCAGTACAGGGATCGGTATTTCCATTGCCGCAAATAAGGTCAAGGGCATCCGTTGCGCGCATTGCCACGATACCTATTCCGCGAAATATACGAGACTGCACAATGACGCGAATATGCTTGCATTCGGGCAGAAGATCATAGGCGAAGGTCTCATGCTCGAGATCGTCGAGCTGTTTCTCAATACGGAATTCGAAGGCGGACGTCATCAGCGCCGCGTGGATAAGATTTCCGCGATCGAAGATAAATATTTCAAATAAATTGCCCCGCTGAAAGTTTTTTCGGAAAAAATTGTACTGCGCTTGCGCGGTGAAAAATCGGGAGGGAAATGCATGAAACGCGTAAAAAAAGCGGTAATTCCCGCGGCTGGTTATGGCACTCGCTTTTTGCCTGTCACAAAATCCGTATGTAAAGAGATGTTGCCCATCGTGGATAAACCCACGCTTCAATATATCGTGGAAGAAGCGGTTGCGGCAGGCATGCGTGAAATTCTCATCGTGACGGGAAGGAACAAAAAGATCATTGAGGATTTTTTTGATTATACGCCCGAACTTGATGCCGCCCTGGAAGCTGCGGGCCAGGAGGAACTGCTGTCCGTATCAAAGAAGATGGAAAATCTTGCTGACATCTATTTTGTGAGGCAGAAACATCCCGTCGGATTTGCGGATGCGGTGATGTATGCGAGATCTTTTACGGGCGACGAACCTTTTGGTATTTTGCTGGGCGACGACATCATTTATACGGAAGGAAAGGCGAAGCCCGGTATTCGTCAGCTTGCCGATTCCTATGAAAAGACGGGCAAAACGACAGTCGCGCTGATGCGCGTGGCGGACGATGACATCCCGAAATATGCCAACGTTCGAGCGGAGAAGATTTCTGAGCGGCTTTATTCGATCGGGGAGATCGTTGAAAAACCGAAAATCGAAAATAAGTTTTCTAATGATGCCGTCATCGGCAGATATGTGGTGGATGCGGGGATCTATGAAGCGATCGGGCGCACGCCGCCTTCGCCAAATGGCGAGGTGTATTTTACCGATTCTCTCGGCGTTCTTGCAAAAGAGGGGCTGTTGCATGGGTATCGGTTTGAAGGTTTGCGCTATGATGCGGGCAACAAGCTGGATTATCTGAAGGCAAACATTGAATTTGCCCTGCGTGATCCCGTGTTGGAAAGCGGATTGCGCGCATATTTAAAGGAACTTTCGGAAAAACTATAATGGCGGAACTTAAATTTTATAACGCAAAGATCCTCACGGAACCGCGTGCCGATATTTTCGAAGGCGAAATTCTGGTATCGGGCGGAAGAATCGAATCGGTCAGCAAGGGCAGGACGCAAAAACATGCCGACAGGGAGATCGATTGCGGCGGGAATCTGCTCATGAGCGGGTTTTGCAATGCACACACGCACGCGGCGATGAGCCTTTTCCGCGGAATCGCCGATGATCTGCCTCTGAACGAATGGCTGTTTGACCGCATTTTCCCTCTGGAAGGGTACCTCACGAGCGACGACGTGTACTGGGGAACGATGTTACAGGTCGCCGAATATGTCAAAAACGGAACAACCTGTATTGCGGATATGTATTTTTATCCCGACTCCGTCTATCAAGCCGCGAAAAACGGAGGGCTTTGTCTCGCGTTGTGTTGCGGCGCAAATTCATATTCGGACTATGATGTAATTAAATTCATTGATAAAATGTACTCTAAGTATAGTACTATGTCTGACAGAGTTCGCTATTTTCCCGGGCTTCACGCTGAATATACCTGCGAGGAAGCTCTTCTCACTGCCGTCGCTGATTTTGCCGCGGAAGCTGCTGCACCGACCTATATCCACCTTTCGGAAACGCTGAAAGAAGTCGGCGAATGCACGGTGAGAAGAAACGGGCTTACGCCGCCGCAATATCTGCACAAGATCGGCTTTTTTGAAAACGGCGGGCTTGCGGCGCATTGCACATATGTCGACAAAGACGATATCGCGCTGCTGCGGCAATCGGGCGTGACGCCCGTCATAAACGGGGCGAGCAATCTGAAACTGGCTTCGGGGGTTGCGCCTGTTTATGCCATGTTGTCCGCGGGGCTTTCTCCCGCGTTGGGCACGGACGGTTCGGCGAGCAACAATGCGACGTCGATGTTTCGCGAAATGTATCTTTATTCCTGCCTGCAAAAGGAGTCGATGAAGGATGCCGCCGCTGTCGGTGCGGAACAGGCGCTGGAAGCGGCGACGATCAACGGTTACGCCGCTCTCGGTTTTGACGGCGGTAAGCTGGAAGCGGGAAAACTGGCGGATATGGTGCTGATCGATCTGTCTCTTCCGAATATGCGGCCTTTATCCGATGTCCGTAAAAACGTCGTTTACAGTGCGGACGCATCGGCGGTGCTCATAACCGTTGCGGGCGGCAAGATCGTATATGAGCAAGGGAGATACGACATAGGAGAGTCTTTGGATAAAATTTTTACCGAATGTGAAGCGCGAGTAAGACGTTTGCGCAGAGAAGCCGCGATTTGAAGCAAAAGTTTTATGGTTTGTGAGTGTGGCGGAATACCTTTGCGGATCTTTGTCTGCAGTGAAAACGATTTTGTAGTGAAAACGGAGTGTGTATGGATAAATTTTTGAACACATTGAAAGAGATCGGACAGGAGTTTGTTCAGAACACGGGATTGTCCATCGTAAGAACCATTGCTTTTGTCATTCTCGGGATCATTGTCATCAAGATCGTGCAGAGCATAGCTCGCGCGACGACTTTGCGCAGTAAGCTGGACAATTCTGCCTCGACCTTTATCGTCTCCTGTGTAACCGTTTTCTTATATATTATTTTGATCATTGTCATGATGGGGTCTTTAGGCTTTTCGACTGCGGGAATCGTCGCGGCGTTTTCCGCTGTTGCGCTCGCGGTTGCGCTTGCTTTAAAAGACAGTCTTGCCAGTCTTGCGAACGGTGTTATCATTATCTTTACCAAACCATTTAAAAAGGGCGACTATGTGGAGATTAACGGCATTGACGGTCTTGTGCAGGATATAAGATTATTCAATACGAAAATATTGACCTATGATAATGTGGAGGTGATCATACCGAATAACGAGATCCTCGGCTCCAAGATGATCAATTATAGTGCCATGCCTTTGCGCAGGGTTGTGATCGATGTACCGCTTCCTTACAGCGTGGATACGGAAAACGTGAAAAAGATTATGACAGATTGCGCGGCTTCCTATGACTATGTGGTGCAGATGCCTGCCGCATCGGTCATTCTCAAAGACTTTGGGGATAGTTCACTGTCTTTTTCCGTGCGAGCATGGACTCCAAACGATAAATACTGGGATGTTTTATACGGTTTGCGCGAAGCGCTTTTCAATACCTTGCGAGATAACGGAATAACCATTCCATTTAATCAATTGGAAGTTACGTTGCTGAACGATAAATTCAATATAGCATCAGTCGGTAAAGCTTTGTCGTATTCCGACGATGCCTGCGGCCGCGGCAATAAGGAGGGCAACGAGGAATGAATGTAACTCAGCTAATTATTGAATATGCCGTGTACGCCGGAATTATTGTTTTGGGACTTTTGATTTTGGCGCTTTTGAAGAGAAAAAACAAACTTCCCAATCATTCAGAATTAAAAGAAGCTCTGTCAGATTTTGCGGAACAACTGAAAACTCTTTTGGATGCAGAAAAAGCACAGCCGATCAGCGGTTATGAATTTTTCAAAAAAATCACAAAAATTTTGTATGGACTGGATAAACTTATTTTAAAAGTTTCTTTATTGGCTGAGAAAGAACGTGATATGCAGATTGCCAATATCCAGTCGGTTTTGGAAGGTGTGCGGGAAAAAATTTCTTCTTACAAATTCGGGGGAAAAGAAGAGTTATCGGAATTGGAGGCATCGCTTGCTGATATGGACAATGCGCTTGCTCTCGCCGATAAAATCCTTGAAAGAGATAAGGATCTTAAAAATTTGAAAAAGCATAAAGGAAAATAATAAATAGCGACAATGGATAAGACTTTGATTTGTATCGGCGGAGGAGAACTGAAAAGTAAAGAAACGCTGAAGATTGACGGCTACATCGCGCAAAAGGCGAAACTTCGTGCGGGCGAAAGGCGGGCATACGGTCTTTTTATCCCCACGGCAAGTCATGACAGCATGCCGTATTTTAATAGCTTTCGTAAGACGTATACTTCCGTGTTCGATATCAAAGCAGATGTGGCTCTTACCGTTTACGGCGAGATGAGCATCGATAAAATACGTGAGAAATTTATGAAAGCCGATTTTATCTATGTCGGGGGAGGTGATACAATCTTTATGCTTCGTCATTGGGAGAAGACGGGGCTTCTGTCTCTGATCAAAGACGCTTATGACAGGGGCGTGATTGTTTGTGGACTTTCTGCGGGAGCAATTTGCTGGTTTGAACAAATGTACACGGATTCCGAACTCGCGGGCTCCGCGGAGACGTATGCGATTTTTTCGGGTTTAGGCTGGATAAAAGGCACAATTTCTCCTCATTATGACCGCAGAATGCTTGACTTTGACGAAAAAATAAAATATAATAATATAGATGCGTTTGGATTGGAAGATTTGAGCGCTATCGAGATCGTAAACGGTGAAGTCGTCCGTTCGTTGAACGGAGGCGGGAATGCTTACAGATTACATATGAGCGGCGATACGTTGCGAAAGGATGTGGTTTTGCCGCGTATCGATCTTTAATTGAATGCGAGTGTGGTGAAACTGGCAGACGCGCTAGATTCAGGTTCTAGTGGGAGCGATCCCGTGCAGGTTCAAGTCCTGTCACTCGCACCATAGTGTGGCAACAAAAAAGATATTGCCTCAAAAAACCTCGGTTTTACCGAGGTTTTTGCCATTTATACGGGCAAAAACGGCACTTTTTTGGTGGCGTAAATTTTTACAAAGAATGCGTAATATCGTAGATATTTTTGAGGTATTTTCCGATTGTGCCGGGACTTGAACTTACATAAAACATAAATCGGATAAAAATCAAAGCACATAGGTAAAAAACCTGTGTGCTTTTTTATGCAAAAAGGAGGAGCGAAAACAGATGGCAAGAGCAGAAAGGAATGAGGAGAAAAATGTAAAGAATTACAATTACGAATGGCAGACAGACGAGGAAATCGTTGCAAACGCCCATACAAAGATGAGTTTTCACGGCAGGGAAGAAACGACATTGGCAGACATCATAGGAACGGACGATGCAGAGGTGTTCAGACAAGCGCACAAATTGTGGCTCAAGTTGAAAGAAGCCTTTAACAGGGAGGGAGCGGACTATGATCCTGCATTGTGCAATAGCATCTTGGGTTCAGTGGGTAGCAAAGAGTGTCGCGAGGTCATGCGCTCTCTTTGGTGGGCGGCGTTGAACGGTGACGA
>CALVSU010000048.1 GCA_944359385.1 uncultured Clostridia bacterium
CGCGGCAGGTTGATAAAGTTTACTTTCTGTTTTTGCGTTTTTCTTTCAGCTCTTCCGATTTGGAGCTCTCTTCGGAAACCGCCGCCGTCTTCTTGTTTTTCGGTTTGACAAGGAGCAGAACGACAATGCCGATCAGGCAAGCCGCGCTGATGCAGATGAACACGATCGAAAGAATATTGTTCTGCAGCCAGTACGTGGAGCCGGGCAGAGAGTCTGCCTTAGACGAGACATTCGCGACCGCCGCTTCCGTCTTGGAAGGAGTGCTCAGTCCGAGGTCCGTCGCCTTCACCGTGATCCCGAAATATCCCGCGACCTTCGGAACGAAAGAACGCGAACTTGCGCTCCATGACTCTGCGTAGGGGCTCTCTTCATCCTCGTCCGTCGTCTCTTCGATCTCCGTCCAGGTGCCGTATGTGCAGACGCCGCCGTTCTCTTCGGTGACCGCAAGCAGAGAAGCTTTCAGATCTTCCGCGGAGATGGTCTTGCCCGCATATTCCGCATTGAGCTGGAGATAATACAGTTTATACTCCGTTTTCAGAGAATTCTGCGAATTGGAAAGGGAGATGATCTCAAAAGAATCAAAGGTATAGGTGACGTCGACATATCCGTCGTCTGCATCTTCGGGTTCTTCGATGCTCACTCCGTTATATTTTACGGTAAACGTGAACGTGGTCAGTTCTTTGATCTCCCAGACGTTGGAAGAATCGATGGTGACTTCTTTGTCTTCCTTATTGTGCCCGACGAGCGCGTTGCCGAGGTAGTTGGAAGGCACGATCCTGAATTCGTATACCCCTTCCGCCGTCAGCTCAAGCTTGAGCGCATCGTAGGAAAGTCCCGTACTGCTCTGCGTATCCGCACCGTTCGTCCTGTAATAGATATCAAACTTCATGTCAGAATATCCGCAGGTGTCATCCGTGATGTACGGTTTGAGGGAAGGAATATAGTAGTATGCGCCGCTTCCCACCTGGATGCTTTTGCCGTCGTCCGTCTTGGCCGCCTGCTCCACGAGAGGCTGATATGCGGCGATATCCGCCGCGCCTGTCGTCTGGTCATTGAAAGTATATTCGGGGCTCACGTCCACGGAATCGGGCACAACGGCTTTGATGTAGCCGTATTCCCCTTTCGTGACAAGCGCGCCCGCAGGTGCGTACCATTCGATAAAGTAATAATCGCTGTTGTCGCCGTCGGAAAGCTTGAACGCGACGCTCAGATATCCGGCGTTTTCCGATTTGAATGTGGAAGCAAAGTCGTTTTCAAAGAACCGCCTGTCCGAATCCATCTGCGCATAGGTCGTGTCCTGTCCTTCGACATCGAATCCGACGCGAGCTTTTTCTGCATCATATGCGTAATAATATCTCGTTGTCGTAACGGAGCTGTCAAGCACGTCGATCGCGACATAGTCAAAATCCAGCTCGGAGCCCATGACATACAGTTTCACGTCGCTGTTCAGAACGAGTACGGGCGCCTTGTCGTCGACGACGCTGCCGCTGTCGTTGAGCTTCAGAGACTGACCGTTGAGTTCACGGATAACAAAAAGCTGCTCCGTGCCCTCATCCGCGTCCTCTTTCATCTCCGTTTTGAAGGTGATCGGCGTCACGGGCGTATCCGCAGAAGAAGAAGCATATTTGATATAATTCTTGCCGATGTTGACGAATTTGCCGACCGCCGTATCGTTTACGGACACCGAAAAGACCCCGTCGGCATCCGCCGTAAATGCGACTTTGACGACTTTTGCGGAAGTCTCTTCTTCCGTTCCCTCGTTGTCGATCACGGTGGCCTCGTCGAAATCCTTCGCCGCTTCGCCGTTGACGGAAACATCCAGTTTGCCGTCGCTGCCCACGGTAAACGCGAGCGTGTTGGTCGTCTTCTCGTCTTTGTCCGCGGTGAACTGGGAGGACTCCATCGTCATCGTGAACGTTTCGAAATTGTAAGTATCCCCGAAAGAAAAGGTCGTCGAAAAATACTGCCAGCCGTCGGCTTCGCCGCTTTCGTACCATTTCAGCGCGAGATTTTTCCTGTAAAAGACGCTGCCTTCGTCGGAAAGCTTGTATGCGACATACCCCTGATCGCGGTCAGACGTTGCGCCGGAAGAGGAGAAAATATTGCTCGCCGTATAAGTCGTTTCCGCGGAGACGAAGAACAGAAGCGTTCCCGCCAGCGCCGTGGAAAGCGCCAGAACCGCCAGAAGACTTAAAATTTTGAACTTATGCCTTTTCATTGCCTTTGTTGCTCCCTAAGCATATTTGTAGTGACGGGACCGCGCGGACGCGCCGCCGATCCCCGTATTATACGTGTACCTGTTTATTTTACACTTTGCCCCGACATTTGTCAATCGCATTTTTCCGCTTTGCGGCAAATTTTTGGCGTTTCGCCCTGTTTTCGCCCGCTTTTACGAAACTTTCACAATTCCATCGCTTTGGAAAGGTCAAAATATTTCCAGGGGGACGCGTCCGCGGGCGGTTCGAGCATGAATTTCAGCCGTTCTTTCGTGACGGGATGAGTAAAGGTGAGCGAGTACGCCCACAGCGCGAGATTGCCCTTCTTCGCATTCTCCCCGCCGTAGCGCATATCGCCGTAAACGGGATGGGAAATGCCCGCCATCTGCACGCGGATCTGATGCGTTCTGCCCGTGTGCAGTTTCACTTCCGTGAGGCACAGCCCGCCCTTCTCTTCGAGCACCCTGTATTCGAGGGAAGCCATCTTCGCCCCATCCGTCGTCTGCGTACAGATGTATACCATGTTGTTGACGGGGTTCTTTTTGAGATAGTTGACGAGAGTCGCCTTCTCCTCTTTGGGCACGCCGACCAGTACGGTCAGATATTTCTTTTCGAAATCCCCGCCGCGCATCTGCTCTGCAAGCCGCGCCGCCGCTTTGGAGGTCTTCGCAAACACCATCACCCCGCCCGTGGGTCTGTCGAGACGATGCACCAGCCCGACATACACGTTGCCCGGCTTTTCATACTTTTCCTTGATGTAGCGCCTGACCTGTTCGAGCATATTGTCGTCGCCGCTTTCGTCTCCGCAGGAAGGCAGCCCCTGCGGCTTCATCACGACGATGATGTGGTTGTCCTCATGCAAGATCGTAAGTTCATCCATGAATAAAAATCCCTCCCGCGCCGCAGGGAAGCGGAATGCCCTCTTCGGTGGCGATCCCCACTTCGTATGCGTCGATCTGTCCTTTGCGCCCTTTCAGGCAAAGTCTGAGTATGTTGTGCAGCACCATCGGCTGCAAACCCGTGGTATAGCTGTTGATGAGGAAAAAGAGCGGATCGTCGGACAGCACGCCCGTGCAAAGTTCCACAAAAGGATAGAGATTTTCCTCTATCTTCCACATCTCGCCGCCAGGTCCCCTGCCGTAGGAAGGCGGATCCATGATGACTGCGTCGTACCTGCTGCCGCGGCGGATCTCCCGCTGCACAAATTTCTTGCAGTCGTCGACGATGTAGCGGATCCCGCTCTGTATCCCCGACAGCCGCGCGTTTTCGCCCGCGCGTTCAACCATGCCCTTCGCCGCGTCGACGTGCGTCACTTCCGCGCCCGCCTTCGCGCAGGCGACCGTAGCGCCGCCCGTATACGCAAAAAGATTGAGCACTTTGATCTTTCTGCCCGCGCCTTTGATCAGCTCGGACATCCTGTCCCAGTTGACCGCCTGTTCGGGAAACAGCCCCGTATGCTTGAATCCCATCGGCTTGACCTTGAACGTGAGATCCCTGTATCCCACCGTCCATTCTTCGGGCATGGGCTTTCTGTATTCCCACGCGCCGCCGCCTTTGTCGCTCCGACGATACACGGCATTGATCCCCGGATAGGAAAACAGATCTCTCTGCGCCTTCCAGATGACCTGCGGGTCGGGACGGAGAAGCACGACGTCTTTCCATTTTTCCAGCTTATATCCGTCGCCCGTGGCGACGATCTTGTAATCCTGCCAGTTTTCCGCGATCCGCATAACCGCTCCTCTTTGATAAAATCCGCTAAGGCGCCGATTTTGCCCGCGCCGATGACGCCAACACCGCCGTTATCCTCGCCGATGACGTCGTTCCCGCGCACGCCGTGCGTGCGCGGGACAATTTTTTAAGCTTTCACGACGGTCAGCGTCGCTTTTTCGCCGACGATGTCCCAGTCCTTTGTATAGCCTTCCGCGCCCGCCTTTTCGATGCCGTCGGCAAGCACGATCTTGGAAATGGCGGCTTTGTGTCCTTCGAGCACTTTCTCCGTGTTGCCGCCCGCCGCATAGTACACCCTGATGCGGTCGGTCACTTCGAAGCCCGCTTCTTTGCGCATGGTCTGGATCTTGGACACGAGCTCGCGCTCGATGCCTTCCTCGATCAGTTCGGGCGTGAGCGCGGTATTCAGCGCGACCGTGATCCCCTTGTCCGCCGCGGAGACGTAACCCGCCGCGCTCTCGGTGGAGATGAGAAGATCCTCTTCCGTCAGTTCCACCCGTGCGCCGCCGATCTCCGCCGCAAACGTGCCGCCGTCTTTGACCGCCGCGACCACCGCCGCGCCGTCGCACGTTTCCAGATAAGAGCGGATGGCGCCCAAAAGTTTACCGTACTTGGGTCCGAGCGTCTTCATCTGCGGTTTGAGCTTATACACGACCAGCGAAGCAGCGTCTTTAGATTCTTTATACGCCTTGATATTGAGTTCGTCGAGAATGACGCCTTTGAGTTCGTCGTTGAGATCGAGGTCGCGCTCGGTCGCCACCAGCATCTCCGAAAGAGGCTGACGGTTCTTGACGTTGCCCGCGTTTCTCGCCGCCCTGCCGAGGACGACGATGTCCAAAACGGAATCCATCCCCTTTTCGAGATCGGGATCGATCGCCGATTCATCTGCGACGGGGAATGCGCACATATGCACCGACTTCGGCGCGTCTTTATAAAATTCGGGCACGAGGTTGCGGTACATCTGTTCCGCAATGAAAGGCGTGAACGGCGCGGTGAGTTTTGCCACCGTGACGAGCACGGTATAGAGCGTCGTATACGCCGCCGCTTTGTCCTCCGTCATGCCGCTGCCCCAGTAGCGCTCGCGGCCGCGGCGCACGTACCAGTTGGAAAGCACGTCGACGAAATCCTGCAAGGCGCGCGCGCTGTCGGTGATGTCGTATTCCGCAAGCCCCTTGTCCACCGTCTTGATGAGCGTGTTCAGCTTGGAAAGGATCCACTTGTCCATCAGCGTGAGTTTGCACCCGGAAAGGCTGTAAGCGGAGGGATCGTATTTGTCGATGTCCGCATACAGCACGAAAAACGCATATGTGTTCCAGAGGGTGCCCATATACTTTCTCTGCGCTTCGGACACCGCTTCGGGATAAAACCGCGAAGGCAGCCACGGCGCGCTGGAAGTATAGAAATACCAGCGCACGGCGTCCGCACCCTGCTTGTCCAGAACGCTCCACGGGTCTACGACGTTGCCCTTGTGTTTGGACATCTTGACGCCGTTTTTATCGTTGACGTGGCCGAGCACGATGCAGTTCTTGAAAGGCGCTTTGCCGAAGAGAATGGTCGAGATGACGAGCAGCGTATAGAACCAGCCGCGCGTCTGGTCGACCGCCTCGCTGATGAAATCGGCGGGGAAAGTCTCGTCGAACAGGTCTTTGTTTTCAAACGGGTAATGATACTGCGCGAAGGGCATGGAACCCGAATCGAACCAGCAGTCGATGACTTCGGGGGTGCGCTTCATCGTGCCGCCGCACTCGCATTTGAACGTGCAGTTGTCGATATACGGGCGGTGCAGTTCGATGTCGCCCTCTATGCCGCACAGCTCTTTGAGTTCCGCCTTGCTGCCGATGACGTGCACTTTTCCGCAGTCGGGGCAGACCCACACGGGAAGCGGCGTGCCCCAGTAACGGTCGCGCGAAAGCCCCCAGTCGATGACGTTTTCGAGGAAGTTGCCCATGCGCCCCGTTCTGATGGTCTCGGGCATCCAGTTGACGGAATTGTTCGCTTTGATGAGTTCGTCTTTGACGTCGGTCACCTTGATGAACCAGCTCTCGCGCGCATAGTACAAGAGCGGCGTGTCGCACCGCCAGCAATGCGGGTAGCTGTGTTCGTAGAGCATTTCCTTGAATAAAAGCCCCTTTTCTTTGAGCAGGGCGATGACGCCCTTGTCCGCCTTCTTGACGAACATCCCCGCAAAATCCTTTACGGCGGGAACAAAGCAGCCGCGCTCGTCCACCATATTGACGACGGGAAGCCCGTATTTTCTGCCGACACGGTAGTCGTCTTCGCCGAACGCGGGCGCGATGTGCACGATGCCCGAACCGTCGGTGAGGGTGACGTACCCGTCGCAGACGATATAATATGCCTTTTCGCGGAAAGATCCCAACGCGTAATCGAAGAGGGGCTCGTACTCCTCCCCTTCATACTCCGCGCCCTTTCTGACGGAAATGGTCTTGTAATTTTCGAAGAGCGAAGGCGCCAGCGCTTCCGCGAGCACATAATGCGCCCCGTCTTCCGCCTCGATCTCCGCGTAGTTCTCTTCGGGATTCATGCAGAGCGCGACGTTGGAAGGCAGCGTCCACGGCGTCGTCGTCCACGCGAGGAAGTAGGAATTTTCCTTTCCCTTTCTCCTGAAACGCACAAAGACGGACGTCTCCTTGACGTCTTTATACCCTTGGGCGACCTCGTGCGAAGAGAGCGCGGTGCCGCAGCGCGGGCAGTACGGGACGATCTTGTGCCCCTTGTACAAAAGCCCCTTCTTCCAGATCTCTTTGAGCGCCCACCACACCGATTCGATATACTTGTCGTCATAGGTGACGTAAGGGTTTTCCATGTCCGCCCAGTAACCGACGCGTTCGGACATCTTCTCCCATTCGCCCTTATATTTCCAGACGCTTTCCTTGCACTTTTTGATGAAAGGCTCGATGCCGTACTTCTCGATGTCCTGCTTGCCGTCCATGCCGAGCATCTTTTCCACTTCCAGCTCCACCGGAAGCCCGTGCGTATCCCAGCCCGCCTTACGCAGGACGTGCTTGCCCTTCATCGTCTGATAGCGGGGAATGATGTCCTTCATCACGCGGGTGAGAATGTGCCCGATGTGCGGTTTGCCGTTCGCCGTCGGGGGCCCGTCGTAGAAGGAAAACTCCTCCCCGCCCTCGCGCTCTTTCACGCTGTCTTCGAACACGCCGTTTTCTTTCCAGAATTCGACGACCTCTTTTTCTCTCTCGACGAAATTCATCGCCGTGTCTACCTTCTTGTACATCGCGGATCTCCTATACCGTTATTTACAAAATCAAAACCACCAGTTGAACTGGTGGTTTGCACATACCCTAAAAGGGTAAACTACCAGCCGACCCGTTAACGGGTATCGCTTTTACTATAGCGTCTTATTGCACCACACACCTGTAAAACAGGTTCCGTGTTTTATAATCGAGCAGTGTTCACATTAACAATAAGGTGACTTTTATAATTATTGAAATTTGCTAAAGCAATTTTTTATCTTCCCCCAGTAGAACTGGGGGATTTTTCAAGCTAAAGCGCCATTGAGAACAACCTGCCGCGTTGCCGCGGCAGGTTGATAAAGTTTACTTTCTGTTTTTGCGTTTTTCTTTCAGCTCTTCCGATTTGGAGCTCTCTTCGGAAACCGCCGCCGTCTTCTTGTTTTTCGGTTTGACAAGGAGCAGAACGACAATGCCGATCAGGCAAGCCGCGCTGATGCAGATGAACACGATCGAAAGAATATTGTTCTGCAGCCAGTACGTGGAGCCGGGCAGAGAGTCTGCCTTAGACGAGACATTCGCGACCGCCGCTTCCGTCTTGGAAGGAGTGCTCAGTCCGAGGTCCGTCGCCTTCACCGTGATCCCGAAATATCCCGCGACCTTCGGAACGAAAGAACGCGAACTTGCGCTCCATGACTCTGCGTAGGGGCTCTCTTCATCCTCGTCCGTCGTCTCTTCGATCTCCGTCCAGGTGCCGTATGTGCAGACGCCGCCGTTCTCTTCGGTGACCGCAAGCAGAGAAGCTTTCAGATCTTCCGCGGAGATGGTCTTGCCCGCATATTCCGCATTGAGCTGGAGATAATACAGTTTATACTCCGTTTTCAGAGAATTCTGCGAATTGGAAAGGGAGATGATCTCAAAAGAATCAAAGGTATAGGTGACGTCGACATATCCGTCGTCTGCATCTTCGGGTTCTTCGATGCTCACTCCGTTATATTTTACGGTAAACGTGAACGTGGTCAGTTCTTTGATCTCCCAGACGTTGGAAGAATCGATGGTGACTTCTTTGTCTTCCTTATTGTGCCCGACGAGCGCGTTGCCGAGGTAGTTGGAAGGCACGATCCTGAATTCGTATACCCCTTCCGCCGTCAGCTCAAGCTTGAGCGCATCGTAGGAAAGTCCCGTACTGCTCTGCGTATCCGCACCGTTCGTCCTGTAATAGATATCAAACTTCATGTCAGAATATCCGCAGGTGTCATCCGTGATGTACGGTTTGAGGGAAGGAATATAGTAGTATGCGCCGCTTCCCACCTGGATGCTTTTGCCGTCGTCCGTCTTGGCCGCCTGCTCCACGAGAGGCTGATATGCGGCGATATCCGCCGCGCCTGTCGTCTGGTCATTGAAAGTATATTCGGGGCTCACGTCCACGGAATCGGGCACAACGGCTTTGATGTAGCCGTATTCCCCTTTCGTGACAAGCGCGCCCGCAGGTGCGTACCATTCGATAAAGTAATAATCGCTGTTGTCGCCGTCGGAAAGCTTGAACGCGACGCTCAGATATCCGGCGTTTTCCGATTTGAATGTGGAAGCAAAGTCGTTTTCAAAGAACCGCCTGTCCGAATCCATCTGCGCATAGGTCGTGTCCTGTCCTTCGACATCGAATCCGACGCGAGCTTTTTCTGCATCATATGCGTAATAATATCTCGTTGTCGTAACGGAGCTGTCAAGCACGTCGATCGCGACATAGTCAAAATCCAGCTCGGAGCCCATGACATACAGTTTCACGTCGCTGTTCAGAACGAGTACGGGCGCCTTGTCGTCGACGACGCTGCCGCTGTCGTTGAGCTTCAGAGACTGACCGTTGAGTTCACGGATAACAAAAAGCTGCTCCGTGCCCTCATCCGCGTCCTCTTTCATCTCCGTTTTGAAGGTGATCGGCGTCACGGGCGTATCCGCAGAAGAAGAAGCATATTTGATATAATTCTTGCCGATGTTGACGAATTTGCCGACCGCCGTATCGTTTACGGACACCGAAAAGACCCCGTCGGCATCCGCCGTAAATGCGACTTTGACGACTTTTGCGGAAGTCTCTTCTTCCGTTCCCTCGTTGTCGATCACGGTGGCCTCGTCGAAATCCTTCGCCGCTTCGCCGTTGACGGAAACATCCAGTTTGCCGTCGCTGCCCACGGTAAACGCGAGCGTGTTGGTCGTCTTCTCGTCTTTGTCCGCGGTGAACTGGGAGGACTCCATCGTCATCGTGAACGTTTCGAAATTGTAAGTATCCCCGAAAGAAAAGGTCGTCGAAAAATACTGCCAGCCGTCGGCTTCGCCGCTTTCGTACCATTTCAGCGCGAGATTTTTCCTGTAAAAGACGCTGCCTTCGTCGGAAAGCTTGTATGCGACATACCCCTGATCGCGGTCAGACGTTGCGCCGGAAGAGGAGAAAATATTGCTCGCCGTATAAGTCGTTTCCGCGGAGACGAAGAACAGAAGCGTTCCCGCCAGCGCCGTGGAAAGCGCCAGAACCGCCAGAAGACTTAAAATTTTGAACTTATGCCTTTTCATTGCCTTTGTTGCTCCCTAAGCATATTTGTAGTGACGGGACCGCGCGGACGCGCCGCCGATCCCCGTATTATACGTGTACCTGTTTATTTTACACTTTGCCCCGACATTTGTCAATCGCATTTTTCCGCTTTGCGGCAAATTTTTGGCGTTTCGCCCTGTTTTCGCCCGCTTTTACGAAACTTTCACAATTCCATCGCTTTGGAAAGGTCAAAATATTTCCAGGGGGACGCGTCCGCGGGCGGTTCGAGCATGAATTTCAGCCGTTCTTTCGTGACGGGATGAGTAAAGGTGAGCGAGTACGCCCACAGCGCGAGATTGCCCTTCTTCGCATTCTCCCCGCCGTAGCGCATATCGCCGTAAACGGGATGGGAAATGCCCGCCATCTGCACGCGGATCTGATGCGTTCTGCCCGTGTGCAGTTTCACTTCCGTGAGGCACAGCCCGCCCTTCTCTTCGAGCACCCTGTATTCGAGGGAAGCCATCTTCGCCCCATCCGTCGTCTGCGTACAGATGTATACCATGTTGTTGACGGGGTTCTTTTTGAGATAGTTGACGAGAGTCGCCTTCTCCTCTTTGGGCACGCCGACCAGTACGGTCAGATATTTCTTTTCGAAATCCCCGCCGCGCATCTGCTCTGCAAGCCGCGCCGCCGCTTTGGAGGTCTTCGCAAACACCATCACCCCGCCCGTGGGTCTGTCGAGACGATGCACCAGCCCGACATACACGTTGCCCGGCTTTTCATACTTTTCCTTGATGTAGCGCCTGACCTGTTCGAGCATATTGTCGTCGCCGCTTTCGTCTCCGCAGGAAGGCAGCCCCTGCGGCTTCATCACGACGATGATGTGGTTGTCCTCATGCAAGATCGTAAGTTCATCCATGAATAAAAATCCCTCCCGCGCCGCAGGGAAGCGGAATGCCCTCTTCGGTGGCGATCCCCACTTCGTATGCGTCGATCTGTCCTTTGCGCCCTTTCAGGCAAAGTCTGAGTATGTTGTGCAGCACCATCGGCTGCAAACCCGTGGTATAGCTGTTGATGAGGAAAAAGAGCGGATCGTCGGACAGCACGCCCGTGCAAAGTTCCACAAAAGGATAGAGATTTTCCTCTATCTTCCACATCTCGCCGCCAGGTCCCCTGCCGTAGGAAGGCGGATCCATGATGACTGCGTCGTACCTGCTGCCGCGGCGGATCTCCCGCTGCACAAATTTCTTGCAGTCGTCGACGATGTAGCGGATCCCGCTCTGTATCCCCGACAGCCGCGCGTTTTCGCCCGCGCGTTCAACCATGCCCTTCGCCGCGTCGACGTGCGTCACTTCCGCGCCCGCCTTCGCGCAGGCGACCGTAGCGCCGCCCGTATACGCAAAAAGATTGAGCACTTTGATCTTTCTGCCCGCGCCTTTGATCAGCTCGGAC
>CALVSU010000049.1 GCA_944359385.1 uncultured Clostridia bacterium
CTTTTAAAAAACGGAGTTCATGCCGCATTATACGGCATGAACTCCGTTTTTGCTTTACGTTTGTTGGCGAGGCGCTTACGAAGCACAACTTGGGACAAAGTTTCATGCAAAGTTTAAAAAACTTTTACAGAGCGTAGAAAGATAAATGAAAGTTCATATGATACGAGGATGAGAGTTCATAAGACACGCGGGTACGGTACAACATATGACGAAGGCATGCGCATATGATCAGTTGCCCATCATTTCATCGATTTCTTTGATGATGGCGTCGCAGCCGTTTTCAATGGGGCAATTTGCAAGATTTTTTCGCAGGATCTTGTCTTCAGCCAGCGCATTGAGCGAGGAAAGGAGCGCGGTGGGGGTGAGATTTTTTTCTTTCAGTACGCGGGCAAGTCCTTTTCTTTCAAAATATGCGGCATTTTCCGCCTGGTCGCCGCGGGAACGCCTGTTTTCGAGGGGGATAAAGAGAGTCGGCTTTTTGAGCGCGAGCAGTTCAAACGCCGCTCCCGCGCCTGCACGAGACAGCGCCAAATCGCAGACTGCATATGCGGATGCCATATCCTCTTCGTATTCTTTTTGTACATAGCCGCTCGCATTGCTGTGCACCGTGTTTTCTTTGCCGCAGAGGTGCAATACATCGTAGTTTTGCAGGAGAGAAAAGAGCGCGGCGCGCACCGTGTTGTTGATCGCCCGACTTCCGCTCCCCCCGCCGAGGACGAGGAGCACGGGCTTTTTTCCCGAAAATCCGTATTTTGCGAGCGCGCGCGCCCTGTCCCCCGTAAAGATCTCCTTGCGTATGGGCGAACCGGTGTATTTTCCGTTTTTCAGCTTTTCTGCCGTTTCGGGAAAACCTGTAAGGACCTTTTGGCACTTTTTTGAAATAAGTTTGTTTGCAAGCCCGGGCGAAAGGTCGGATTCATGCGAGAGGACAGGAATGCCCAGTTTTTTCGCTGCAAAAACGACGGGGAGAGCGACGTATCCGCCTTTGGAAAATACGCCCTCCGCGCCGAATGCGCGGAGGGCGCGTTCCGCTTCTTTTACGCTTTTTGCAAATCGCAGGGGGATGAGCAGGTTGGAAGGGCTGAACCCGCGCACAAATTTGGCGCAGTGCATCGTATAATAAGGAAGTTTATAAGGTGCGATGATGTTTTTTTCGATTTTGTTCGTACCCATGTAGCAAAGTGTGTATTTTTTTGAAAGTGCAGGGATAAGCGCAGTATTCGGTACAACGTGCCCCGCGCTTCCGCCTCCCGTCAGGACCAGGTTTTTCATGATTTCTCCTTTCTATGGAAGATTTTACACTGTTTAGTATATTTATTTTCTTTCCGAATAATCATACATTGCGGGAGGTTTTCCGGCAAAAAGGATAAAATTACGGCAAAGTATTTACAAAAGGGCGTAAATGCGGTAAAATAGCGGCAGAGGAGGCGAAGAACATGATCTTTACTTCATACGACAAAAAAGAGATCTATGTGCGGGAATGGACGAAGGTGAAAGACCCTTGCGGCGTCATTCAGCTTGCGCACGGTATGAACGAATATACGGGGCGGTACGAGGCGTTCGCCTCTTATTTCAACGGGCTGGGCTATATCGTTGTCGGCGACGATCACCGCGGCCATGGCGAAACGGACGCTGACACCCTCGGCTATGCGGAGGGAGAAATGTTTTCGGATACCGTCAAGGACATGGCGGGCATCGCAAAATTTTACAGGGAAAAATACGAGGGATTAAAATACGTCCTGTTCGGGTTTTCTTACGGTTCCTTTCTGACGCAGGCGTTTATCCGCAAATACGCGCGTTTTTTGGACGGCGCGGTGATTGCGGGAAGTTCCCGTCAGAACGGCGCGGCGGTGCGCGCGGGAAAGATATTTGCCGAAACGGGCAAGTTTTTTAAGGGAAAAGACGCGCCCGCTAAGTTCGTCAACAAGACGGTGTTTGGCGGCTACAACAAAAAGTTCAAAGAAGGGGAATGGCTTTCGACGAACGCCGATAGCAACGCCCGCTATCATGCGGATCCGTACTGCGAATTTGTATGCAGCAACAATTTTTATGCGGAATTTTTTAAAGGGCTCGGCGGGTTGTACAAGAAACGGGCGGACGAAGGAGTGGATACGGCGCTTCCCATTCTTCTCATTTCGGGGAAAGACGATCCCGTCGGCGGCATGGGCAAGGGCGTCGGGCGTCTTTTGAAATATTATCAGGGTGCGGGCGTGAAAGACGTGTCTATGCACCTCATCGAAGGCGCGCGGCACGAATTTCTCAACGAAGAGGAACACCGCGAAGAGGGGCTTTCCGTCATCGCGGAATTTATAAGAAGGATACCGATCAGAAAGAAATAATACAAATCGCCCTCGGTTTTGGCCGAGGGCGATTCGTCATGGTGAGAATGACATGTCCATTCCAATGTCGGAGGAATCGGACGTGAACACCGATTATCTTTTGAGGAAATCCGATTGTTGAGCGCGGCGCTCGCGCCGCGCGGCTTTTTGTTTGTCGGCAGTAGCAAAGAATAGTCAGATTGTTTGTCGGCAGTTGCAAAGAAAAATCAGAATTTTGAGCGTAAGAGTCAGAGGGCGCCGCTTGATTGCAAGCGGCGCCCTCTGTAAAAATTGTGTTTTTTCGTTCAAATTCTTGAAAAAAAGCGCAAGATGTGGTATAATATCAGATATAATCGGGTGGATTTTCTGCCTTTGACAGGATCGTGGAAAGCCTTTGACGAGTTCGGGGAAATTTCCGCAAAGATCAAGAAAAGACAAAGATCAAGAAAAGACGCGGAGGAAAAAATGGCAAATCAGAAATACAGTGCCGAAGACATCAAGATCCTCGAAGGGTTGGACGCGGTGCGCCTGCGTCCCGGTATGTACATCGGTTCGACGGGCGCGAAGGGTTTGCACCACATTCTTTGGGAGATCGTGGACAATGCCATTGACGAGGCGGCAAACGGGTTTGCGACCCGCATCGAGGTAAAGCTCTATAAAGACGGCAGTGTGTCCGTCGAAGACAACGGGCGCGGCATCCCTACGGACATTCACCCCAAGACGGGCGTTTCGGGGGTGGAAGTCGTCTTTACGCAGCTGCATGCGGGCGGCAAATTTGACGAGCATAACTATTCCTTTTCGGGCGGACTGCACGGGGTGGGCGCGTCCGTCACCAACGCTCTTTCCGAATGGCTTTCAGTGGAAGTGTACAGGGGAACCATATATCGGATGTCTTTCCATTCCTATTATGACGAGAAAGCGGAAAAGTTCATGAGCGGCGTGCCGAATGAACATCTCAGGGACACGAAGGAAAAGACGGACAAGAAAGGTACGCTCGTCCGTTTCAAACCCGACGCGGAAGTGTTTGACACGGTCAATTTCAATTTTGACACCGTTTCCAAACGTCTCAAAGAACTGGCTTTTCTCAACAAGGGATTGGAGATCAATCTCGTGGACGAACGGGTGCCCGAAGGGAAAAATCCGATCGCCGTCAATTATAAGTACGACGGCGGGCTGAAGGATTTTGCCGTCTATCTCAACGAAGGCAAAACGCCGCTGTACGGCGAACCGATCGAATACAAGACGGAAAAAGAGGGGATCCTCATTGAATTCGTCATGCAACACACTTCCGATTTTACGGAGAGCCTTTTTTCTTTCGTAAATAATATTCCGACTCCCGAGGGCGGATTTCACGAAACGGGTTTCCGTTCGGGACTGACAAAGTGTTTTAACGACATTGCACGCACGATGGGGGCGCTCAAAGACAAAGATCAGAACCTTCTGGGCGACGATTTCAGGGAAGGTCTCACCGCGATCCTTTCCATAAAGATGAAGAACGTGCAGTTCGAAGGGCAGACAAAGACGAAGCTCGGCAACCCCGAGGCAAAACAGCCCGTCGAATCGGCGACCATCGAAGGGCTGAACGCTCTTTTCAAAGATAATAAGCTGAAAGGCACTTTTGAAGAGATCATCAAAAAGGCGCAGGCGGCGGCGCGCGTGCGCATCGCGGCGCGGCAAGCGAAGGAAGTTGCGCGCGCGAAGAACAGCATAGACAATCTAACGCTCGTCGGAAAGCTCGCCGCGTGCACGGGCAAAAAGCCCGAGCTCAACGAGCTGTTCATCGTCGAGGGCGACTCTGCGGGCGGCACGGCAAAGCAGGCGCGCATCCGCCAGACGCAGGCGATCCTGCCCCTGCGCGGGAAGCCGCTCAATGTGGAAAAGAAGCGGATCGATCAGGTGCTCGCAAACGAAGAGATCCGCACCATCATTTCCGCGCTCGGCGCGGGGTACGGCGGCGACTTCGACATGGAGGAGCTCAAATACCACAAAGTCATCATTCTTTCCGATGCGGACCAGGACGGCATGCATATCCGCTGTATCCTGCTCACCTTCTTTTTCCGCTATATGCGCGAACTCATCAACAACGGCAACGTGTACATCGGTATGCCGCCCCTGTATAAAGTCTATAAAAAGGACGTCGTGGAATACGCTTACGACGACGAAGAACTGCAAAAGAAGATCGAGATCGTCGGCAAGGGGTATCAGATCCAGCGCTACAAAGGTCTCGGCGAAATGAGCGCGGAACAGCTTTGGGAAACCACGATGGATCCTTCGCGCAGGAATCTCATTCAGGTCAACATCGAAGACGCCGCCGAGGCGGAACAGATGGTCACCGCGCTGATGGGCGACAGGGTGGAGGCGCGCAAGGAATTTCTCGCGCGCAACGCGAATTTCAACAAGATCGATACCTTCATCGACAGGGTCAATATTTAACGGGAGGAGAAAGTTTTGGCAAAACGTAAGGATAAAAAAGAGAACGAACAAGCTCTTCCCGCAGAGAACAAAGGACAGGTCTTTCTCACTCCGCTCGAAGAAGTGCTGCCGGGGTCCATGCTCCCGTATGCGGAATACGTCATTCTCGACCGCGCGCTCCCGCGCGTAGAAGACGGACTCAAGCCCGTGCAGAGAAGGATCCTGTATACCATGTACGACATGGGGCTGACCCCCGACAAGCCGCATAAGAAGAGCGCGCGTATCGTCGGCGAATGCATGGGCAAATATCATCCGCACGGTGACTCTTCCGTCTACGACGCGATGGTGAGAATGGCGCAGGATTTCAATATGCGCATGACCCTCGTCAACGGACACGGAAACTTCGGTTCCGTCGACGGCGACCCCGCCGCTGCGATGCGTTATACCGAAGCACGCCTCGAACCGCTCGCGCTTGAACTTCTGCGCGACATCGAAAAGGACACTGTCCGTTTCACCCTCAACTTTGACGACAGCCTGAAAGAGCCCGAAACGCTGCCGGGACGTTTTCCGAACCTGCTCGTGAACGGCGCGTCGGGTATCGCGGTCGGGCTTGCGACCAACATCCCGCCGCACAACTTAGGCGAAGTGATCGACGGCGTCGTTGCATACATCGACAACCCGCGTATCAAGCTTTTCGAAATGATGAAGTACATCAAAGCCCCCGATTTTCCCACGGGCGGCTACATCGTCGCGGGAGAGCTTGTGCAGGCTTACGAGACGGGACGAGGCAAGATCGGTATCCGAGCGAAAGTCAGCATCGAAGAGGGCGACAATGACAAGAAGCTCATCGTCATTTCGGAACTTCCTTATCAGGTCAATAAGGCGCGCCTTCTCGCGAAGATCGCAGATCTTCGCGAAGAGAAAAAAGATCTGCTCGGCGGCATTTCCGAGATCACCGACGAATCGGACAGAAACGGTATGCGTGCCGTTATCAAAGTCAAAAAGGACGCCGACGCGGACAAGATCCTTAACGCGCTTTATAAGTATACCGATCTCGAATGTTCCTTCGGTATCAATATGGTCGCGATCGCAGACGGAAAACCCCAGCAAATGGGACTTCTGGACATCATCGGGCATTACGTCGCCTACCAGCGCGAAGTCATCCTGCGCCGCACGAAATTCGATCTCGCGCAGGCGAAGGAGCGCTGTCATATCCTCGAAGGACTTATCATTGCCGTCAGAAACATCGATGAGGTCATCAAGATCATCAAGACCAGTGAGAGCGTTCCCGCCGCAAGACAGCGCCTGCGCGATCGGTTCGATCTCTCCGAAAAACAGGCGCAGGCGATCCTGGATCTGCGCCTTGCACGCCTCACAAAACTGGAAGTTTACAAGCTCGAACAGGAACTTGAAGAACTCAAAAAACTCATCGCTCGTCTGACCGCGATCGTAGAAAGCAAAAAATTGCAGATGGACGTGGTCAAGGAAGAGCTCAAAGAAGTTAAAAAACAGTTCAAGAGCGAACGCAAGAGTTCTCTGGTGTTCGACGTTTCCGATATCAAGGTGGAGAAGTTCGATGACGTCAGACCTGTCGAAAAGTGTGCGCTCGTCTATACCGCTGCCGACACGGTCAAAGTCGTCGCGGAAAAGAACTTCAATATGTCTGACAAAAATCTGAACGAGCGCTCTTCTCTGAACGACGTTTATAAGCTCATTCTGAAGACAAGTACGGACAAGATCGTCTATTCCTTCACAAATATGGGCAACTGCTACAAGATCGATTTCGAAGACGTGGAGCTGGGCAAACTCAAAGACAAAGGCATGCCGTACAAAAAGCTTTGTCCCGACGCGCTCGACGGCGAGAAGCCCATAGCCTTCTACGAAGTTGGCGAAAAACTGCCGAAGGGCAGCCTGCTCTTTTATTCGAAACTCGGGTATGTCAAAAAGAGCGACTGGAAGGAATACAACATTTTAAAATACGCATTCCAGGCTTGCAAAGTCAACGAGGGAGACGAGCTCATCGGCATAGAGACGGACGACCCTGAACCGACGACGACCCTCTTCTTTGTGACCGAGCAAGGTATGTGTCTGAATGCTTATAAAAACGATATTCCCACGCAGGGCAGGGTCTCTGCGGGCGTGCGCGGCATCTCACTCTCCGAGGGCGACAAG
Source organism: uncultured Clostridia bacterium (assembly GCA_944359385.1). GTDB lineage: Bacteria > Bacillota > Clostridia > Christensenellales > Borkfalkiaceae > Borkfalkia. Next base: position 6,903 of record CALVSU010000049.1, read on the forward strand.
GTCGTATTTGCGGGGCAGATCGACGGGGAAGGGGAGATCATCGTCGCCACGGACGGCAATACCTACAAAAAGGTCATCGCGTCTCAGATCGACCCCATGGCGCGTTACAGGAAAGGCGTGCGCATTGTCGACCTCGGCAAAGGGCGAAAAGTCGCTTATGCCGATTATGTGACGATGCCTTATAAGATCGCCGTGCAGATGGACGACGGCTCGCTCGTGCAGGCAGATACCGAAGACGACATCACCATTGAAGACCGTACCACCAAGGGCAAAAATATCAAGCTCAAAAAAGGCTGTAAAGCGGTCGGATTCCTGTCTATGAAGTATCTTTCAGATAAATAGCTTGCGCTTGCAGACGGGAATCGGACATTCTGTGTTTGCGGTCGCCTGTCGGGCAGTGTGCGCTTGCAGGCATTGATCAAGCCTCCTGCGGTTGCAGGAGGCAAAGAAAGCCCTGTACTTACAGACAACGATCTTAGTTTGCAGGCGAGAATAAAAATCAAAAAAAGGCGCCCGCCGGATCTCCGGCGGGCGCCTTTTTTGTCGTGCTGTCTTTTTGGGTGCGCTGTTTTTTGCCGTTTTGTTCTTATACAGTGCTGTTTTTTGCCGCAAAATAAAATTTTAAAACGGCGGCGGGATGCGGCGCATTTTTCTGTCATATACCGCCCGTCAGAAAAATATGAATAATTATAAAATATGTGAAAAGAAGGATTTTACAATCTTCGCGTTTTTTCGCCGAAAGCGGATAAATTATGACAGCGCGTATCTTGTAAAATATAAGGTGTGAGATGAGGGTACTGGTTTTCAGAAAAAGACTTGCGGCATTCTTTGCGGGCGCGGCGGCTGCCGTGCTGATCCTGTGCATTCTTCTCCATGTAACGGGAGCGTATGCGGTCGCGACCGGAGGCACGGTCAGAAAACTACCGATCTATGCCGTGGAAACGGAGGAAAAGAAGATCGCCATCTCCTTCGACTGCGCATGGGGAACGGATTATACGGATCAGCTTCTCGAAGTGCTCGCAAGGGAAAATGTGCGCGCGACCTTTTTCATGGTCCAGTTCTGGGCGGAAAAATACCCCGAATACGTCAAAAAAATAGATGAGGCGGGCAACGAGATCGGCACCCACAGCGCGACGCATTCATATATGTCCAAGCTGAGCGCGGGGGATATCAGAAAAGAACTGGAAACTTCCTGCGCGGCGATCGAGAGCGTCACGGGCAAAAAGGTGGAACTTTTCCGCCCGCCGTACGGAGATTACGACGATCTGCTGGTGGAAACGGCGGAGAGCATGGGGCTTTACACTATACAGTGGGACGTCGACAGTCTCGACTGGAAAAACCTTTCCGCAAACGACATCGCGATGAGGGTGATCAGCCGCGTAAAGAACGGGAGCATCATTCTCTGTCACAACAACGGATTGCATACCGCGGAGGCGCTTCCGATCATACTGGATACGCTCAAAAACAAGGGATATACATTCGTGCCGATCGGGGAACTCATTTACAGGAATGATTACACGATCGACGCTTCGGGCAGACAGCACGCCGCAAATTGATATTCAAAAACGGGAAATACATTTTGGAGGATGTAATTTTATGAACAGCACAGAGAAGAACAATAAAGTGTTCATCATGGGCGAGATCGTGAGCGAAGCGAGCTTTTCTCACGAGGTGTACGGCGAGGGGTTTTACGAGCTGAACGTGAAGGTGATGCGCCTTTCGGGGCAGGCGGACATTCTGCCTGTCACCGTTTCCGAGCGTCTGATCGCAGACGGCGACCTGAAAATGGGGTCCATGCTCTGCGCGTTCGGACAGTTCCGCTCCTACAATAAGATCGAGAACGGGAAATCGCGGCTGATGCTGACTGTGTTCGTGCGCGAACTTACCGATGTGCCGCCCGCGAAAAACCCGAACAGCATCGTGCTGAGCGGATATATCTGCAAGCCGCCCGTTTACCGCACGACTCCCTTCAACCGTGAGATCGCGGACCTGCTCATTGCGGTGAACAGGGCGTACAACAAATCCGATTATATCCCCTGTATCGCATGGGGCAGAAATGCACGTTTTGTCAAAAATCTGCAAGTGGGTGACAAGATCGCGCTTTCGGGGCGGATCCAGAGCCGAGAATATCAGAAAAAACTCTCCGATTATGAAGTGAAGACGATGACCGCTTACGAGGTTTCCATTTCCAAACTCGCCGCTTTTGACAGCGCGGACGATTTTGACCTCGACAGGGAGTTTTCCCTCTATACGGGCGACGGAAGCTATGACAGTCACGAGATCGAATAACAATAATAAACGCCCGCCGCGCGGAACAAACTTCGCGCGGCGGGCGTTTTTGTTTTTTTCTTATTGCAAAGTCGGTTGTTTGCGGAGAAGCAGATAGCACACGGAAACGATGATCGCTGCCGCCGCGATCGTTACGATGACGAGCGTCACCATGACGGCGGGGGTCGCTTCGTAGAGGATATCGGGGTCGACATAGCCCGTGTACGTACCCTCGTCTCCCTCGTAGATCACATAGACGTTTCCGTTTTCGTCCTTGCGCTTGTCAAAGACTTTGAGTTTTTCCCTGTTTTCGAAGATATTTTCCTCGCCCGTAACGGTGTTTTTAAGAACACAACTCTCACCTTTATCGATGCGGGCATAGCGGAATTCCGAGGGATTGTGTGCGCCCGCGCTGTTGTAATCGGAAAGGTAGCCAACGGGCAGGAATCCGAAAAACTCCGCGCCGCCTTCCGTAACGGATACAAAGTAATATTCGGTGTCCAGTGCGTCGTGGCTGATCTTTGCGAGCAGTTTTACTGTATGCGAGCGCCCGACGCGGATACTTTCGAAGCGGTTCGCGCCATCCTCGCCTGCGGAGATCAGCATGAGCGGGTATTTATATAAACCGATCTCGCTGACCGTGTACATCGTCCCGCTCGCCGAAGTCTGCACGCCCGTGTCGATGACTTCCGCGGGACTTCCCGAAAGGACGAGCGCAAAGGAGTAGCTCCTGTCCGTCTGATCGTAAAACGCGACGATCGTGCCGTCGTCTGTCTCGGCAAGTACCACGCCCGTCTTTTCGCTTTGGAGCCGTTCATAGCCGTGGTAGGGGAGGTATTGCACCCCGTCCGAAAGTTCGCTTAGATCGAGCCCTACGGTCACTGCGCCCGCCTTGGCAGTGAGAAGCTTTGCTTTTGAGGATTGCGAGGGAGAAGAGAAAACATTGCCGTAAACGCCTTCCGCGTCCAGCTCGGTCAGCGAGCGCACGGAAAGCGCATCCGTTTTGACGATGAACCCGTCGGAAAGGATGAACGCGTCGCCGTTTTCAAACCCGAAAGCGAAGGAAAGGACAGGCAAATCTGTGCTTTCGTTGTACACGAAATCCCCGAGGGTGTCGGCGGTAAAAACGGCTTTTTGCGTATAAATTTTATTTTCGTATTCGTAACGATAGATCGTTGTGCCATCTGCAAGATAAATGTTGCCGCAGAAATCAGTCGCAATTTGTATATCGCCTGAACCTGCATGCGTAAACAACAATGTTCCGCTTCCGTTTTCCGTAAATTCCTGTGCGGTAAACCGATATACTGTTTCGGCGGAATATACATATAGATTTCCGAAAATATCGGATGAAATAGAAGTCGGCGCGATCGTCAAGGTTTTTTTGTGAAGAGTCCGATCGCTTTCAGAAAGAGCGCAGGCGTTAGAATTTCCGATCGTGACAAAATAATATGTTCCGAAAGAGTAAGTGCAATCCAGTATTTTTCCGCTGAATTGTTCGCTTGCAAAATAGGCGAGGAATTCTCCGTCATAGGAATAAAGACAGAGAGACGAACCGTCCGACGCAAGAAAAGAAGTTTCACCGGCACAGACAAGTTCGGGCGAAAACGTTTTTGCCGAATCCGTATTTTCTGTTTTGGTTGCGATGGCTTTGTTTCTGCCATATACGCCGCTTGCATTTTTGTTATATGACAGGACGCGGTTGTTTTTGGTGTCGGCAATAAGCAGTTTTTCGTTGTATACCGAAAGATCCGACGCGTTTGCGCCGAGGCGCGTTTCGCTCTTAGAATATTTGCCGATCTCATAGCCCGTGAATCCGCTTGTGACGGAATATTCGCAAACGGATTTGTCGATGATCAGATA
>CALVSU010000050.1 GCA_944359385.1 uncultured Clostridia bacterium
TTCTTCTTCGTCGACCTCATCACTGTCATCATCGCAAAAGATCTGACGATTTTTGCATAAAAGAAAGCGCCTTCCGGACGGAAGGCGCTTTCTTTGTTTTAAAGCAAAATGTCCGAAACCCGCACAATCGTAAAGGAGCAGCCGCCGCGCATCAGCCGTTCATGCGCGCCTTGGCGGCGCGCTTTGCAGACGCGCGCAGAAAGATCTTGGAGATCTCGACCGCAACGAGCGGGAACAGGCAGAGCGCAATGCAGATGAGCCATTCCTGCCAGCCGAGCGACACGAGACTGAACAGGCGCATAAACGGCGGCACAAACACGACGAGCGCGACGATCGCGACGGATACGGCGATCGCACCGAGCAGATACGGGTTGTGCCCCTCTTTTCTCATGAAAACGGAATCGGTGTTTGAACGCTGATTGAGCGCGTGCACGAGCTGGGAAAGAGAAAGAACGATAAAAGTCATCGTCATCGCTTCCGCGTGGTTCGCGTAGATGATCTGACCGATCCAGTATGCGGAAAGCGCCGACGCGGAGATAAACAGCCCGTGCAGGACGATGCGGAAGATCATGCCCCTCTCGAACAGCGTGCCGCTCTTCACGGGTTTTTGTTTCATCACGTTGGAGTCGGCGGGGTCGATGCCGAGCGCGACGGCGGGCAATGAGTCGGTCGCAAGGTTGATGAGCAGGATATGCACCGCGAGAATGGGCATCTCCCAGCCGAAACAGACGGCAAGAAGCAGGATGAAGATCTCGGCGATGTTGCCCGCGACGAGGAACTGGATCACCTTCTGGATGTTGCGGTATACCCTTCTGCCTTCCCTGATCGCGCATTCGATGGTCGTAAAGTTATCGTCGAGCAGGATCATGTCGGCGGCGTCTTTGGCGACGTCCGTTCCCGTAATTCCCATGGCGACGCCGATGTCTGCCTCTTTGAGCGCGGGAGAATCGTTCACGCCGTCGCCCGTCATCGCGGCGACTTCGCCCGTGCGTTTGAGCGACTGAATGATCTTCAGTTTATCCGTGGGCGACACGCGTGCAAAGACCACCGTTGTCCTGACCGCCTCGTCCAGCTGTTCGTCCGTCATTTCGTGCAGTTCCTGCCCCGAAACGACGGTATTCCCCTCGCGGAAAATATGCAGCTGTTTCGCGATGGCGAGTGCAGTGACTTTATGATCGCCGGTGATCATGACGACGCGGATGCCCGCCTCGTGGCAGGTCTCCACCGCTCTGATCACTTCCTTGCGGGGCGGGTCGATCATGCCCGTGACGCCGATGAAAGTAAGATCCTGCTCCACATCCGCGTTTTCCTCTTCGGGGACCGCGGCAAGCTCTCTTTTTGCGAATCCGAGCACGCGGAGCGCCTCTTCGCTCATGCCGTACACGAGGGAAAGAATATTCTTCCTGTCCTCTTCCGTCATAGGGCGGACGCCCTTTTCCGTCTGAATTTTCGTACAGAGCGGGAGCATCTCATCGACGGCGCCCTTGGTGTACACCGTCAGCCCGTCCCGCATTCTGTTCACGACGGACATACGTTTTCTGTCGGAATCGAAGGGCTGTTCGAACAGTCTCGGATTTTCTTCCTCGAACGCTTCGGCGTCAATGCCGAATTTTTCGGCAAAAAATACGAGCGCACCCTCGGTAGGATCGCCGAGCACCTGATCGGGACGGTCCGGGTCCTTTTTCGCGTTTACGCAGAGCGCAGACGCCGCCAGAAGGTCAGACAGGATGTCTGCCGTCTCTCCCGAAGCCGCATGATCTGCGCCCGCACGGGAAAGGATCTCCTCTGCCGTGCGCGCCTTCCCGTTCGCAAAATCTTCCCCGACGGCGACGTGCGTCACCGTCATTTTATTGAGGGTGAGCGTACCTGTCTTGTCACAGCAGACGACCGTCGCGCTCCCGAGCGTTTCCACTGCGGGAAGACTTTTAACCAGCGCGTTCTTTTTCGCCATGCGCTGTACGCCGAGCGCCATGATGATCGTGGATGTGGCGGGGAGCCCCTCGGGTATGATAGAAATGGCCAGTGAAATGGACAGCATGACGAGCTCCAGCCAGCCGATGCCGCGAATGATGCCGATGACAAAGATCAGCACGCAGACGACGAGCCCCACAAGACTGAGGATCTTGCCGACGGAGTTGAGTTTACGCTTCATCGGGGTATCGAAATCGTCCTGCTTGCCGAGCATATCCGCGATCTTCCCCACTTCCGTATGCATGCCCGTACCCGCAACGATGCCCGTCGCGTTTCCGTACATGACGACGGAAGAACTGTACGCCATGTTCACGCGGTCGCCCACGGGCGCGTCCTCGGGCAACGTAACGTTGCCGTCCTTTTCCGAAGGCACGCTCTCGCCCGTCAGCGCCGCTTCCTGTATTTTCAGGTTCGCGTCCTGTATGATGCGGATATCTGCAGGCACGATGGCGCCGTCTTCAAGATAGATGATGTCGCCCGGCACCAGTTCCGCCGCGGGAACGACGCTCTCTTCTCCTTCCCGCAGGACGCGCGCATTGGGCGCCGTCATGTTTCGGAGCGCTTCTAAGGCGTTTGCCGCCTTTTTCTCCTGAATGACGCCGATGGTCGCGTTCAGCACGACGACCACCGCGATGACGATCGCCTCCGCCCATTCCCTGAATACGAGCGATACGACGATCGCCGCGAGCAGAATGAGCACCATGACGTCGGAAAGCTGTTCCCAGATCATTTTCAGAACGCTCTTCTGCTTTTCGCGCCTCAGATCGTTCCTGCCGTATTCCGCAAGCCGCTTTGCCGCTTCCGCGTCGCTCAGCCCCTCTTCCGATGTCTCCAATGTACGCATCGTCTCTTCGACGGTCAGGCTGTGCCATGCCGTCTGCCGCGGTTGTTCCATAAAAACTCCTTTCCTTCCTCCTAAATAAATTATAACGCAAAAAGACATAGCCTATACGGTTATGCCTTATCAAAAATAATCTGTTCGGTTTTTGGGTCTGCGCCGCTACTGTCGCCCTCGGTGGCAGTCATTTCGGTCCCCTTTTTCGTTAAGATATCTTTATTATACGCAAAAACGCGCCTTCTGTCAACTATATTACGCCGCGTGGCGCATCTTTATGCCTTTTCCAGAAGCCCGAGCGCGTTTTTGTAAAAGATCGCCTCCCGCTCCGCGTCCGACAGGCGCATTTTGCGCAGGTACGCCGTCGTTTCGGCAGGCGTATCCCACGGGCAATCCGTTCCGAAAAGCACGCGTTCTGCTCCGAATGCGCGGATGCAGTCTTCCGCCTCGCCGATCTCCGCCGTCTTGGATGCAAAACTCACGTCAATATATGCGGGCGAATCTGCAAGATACCGCACGGAATCACCGACCATATCCTGCCCGCCGAGATGCGCTACGACAAACTTCCCTTCGGGGCATTTGTCTATCGCGCGGCGCATCCGCTCGGGCGTCGTTTTGACGGGCGGCAGAAATCCCCTGTCCGCCCCGCCGTGAAAGAGCATGATCAGTCCCAGCTCCGCGCAGGCGCGATAGATCTCCTCGGCGCGCGCGTCGTCCACATACACGTCCTGATATTCGTTGTGAAATTTAATCCCTTGTATCCCCGCCTTTTTCAGCCGCTCCAACTCGGAAAAAGCGTTTTCCGAATACGGATGCACCGACCCGAACGGCACGACGCCCTCTTCCTGCAAAAGAGAGATGGCAAAATCGTTCACGCTCCGCTCCGTGCGCGGCGATACGGCAATGTTCAGGGCGACGAAAACGTCTACCCCCTGCTCTTTCATGAGCTTTCGGGTTTCGGCAAGCGTGCCGTCCGTATACGGCGTGAAATGCGCCTTTGCCGCCAGCGACGCGACCGCGCCTTTCGCAAGTTTGTCAGGAAAAACATGTGCATGAAAATCGATCAGCATAAAAACCTCCGTCACCTCGTTCTTTTTGCCGCTTGCCGGAGAACCCTGTCATCCCCCTTGTACCGCTCGCGGAAAATAATTTATAATCTTCTCGTTCTGTCCTCGTTCGTGCGGCGGACACGGGCATATGAAAACGCGTTATAAACGCACCCGAGCGCCGTGAAAACGACGATCATGGCGGCGTTCAGCCAGCAAAGGACGGTCTGTTTTCCGCCATTTACAAAGAAGGCGAAAGCTTCCGCCCAGCCGCCCTGTGCCGTATATGCCTGATAATAGGCACCGAGAAAGAGCGCGCACACGGACACGAGGAAAGCTGCCGCGCCGCAAAAGCTCACCGCAAACGCAGTATTCTTCCCTCCGAATTTTTTATACAGCCAGAGAGACGCAAATGCCCCGACTGCCGAGCCGAGCGCGCCGAACCCCCACCATGCGCAGGTCAGAAGATACACCACGCCGCCGAACAGAGCGGCAAGCAACCCGCCGAGCGCGCCGAGAACCTTTCTGTCCGGTTTTCGGCGCTCTTCTTCGTCCTTTCGCCTTGCCGCCGCAAGCGCGCTTTCAAAGCAGCGCCCGTGCGTATAGAAAGGGATGTCCGAGTCTGTCGAAAGGATCCCCTGCCCGTCCAACGGCGCCCCGCAGTACGGGCAGACGTCCGCGCCCGCAAAACCGTTCTTTTTGAGATGCGCGGTTAATTTTTGCAGAATGTTCTCCGCCGCGGAAAAGACTTCGCCCGTAAATCGCGGGCAGACCATCAGCCCGATGGAAACCACCCCCGAATTGGAGATTCCCAGCTCTCCCTTTTTGGCGGTCAGATATTTTTCCAGCTGTTTTTTCTTTTCCCCGACGTGCGTCACGACGGCGATCAGACAGCGCGGATTCCCGATCGGCGTATACTTTATATGCACGCAATACCCTTCGAAAACACCGTATACGCAGTGTTTTCCGAGGGTAAGCATATGTTTTTTTGCAAAATCCTGCATTGTGTATTTCATAACGTTTCCCGTTTTGCGGAGGAGTATGCCTCCCGCCTTTTAATCTTCGAATGGTTCCGTGTCCGTCAGCCCTTCGTCCTGCGAGGCGATCTCTCCGTCCACACCGCCGGGCCGTACCAGCCGTTCGCCGCGCACATCCATGAAAAGCGCGCTTTTGTCTTCATACATGATGCCGCGCTGGATCTTGGAATAGCCGTATTTCCTCCGTATCTTGTCCACCGCCTGCTCGGCGCGTTCCTTTTTTGCATAATCGCCCGTCACGTCGTCAAAGGAAAGCTGTCTTACCCCCTTATCGAACCCCGAAACGGTCACCCCCAGCCCGCGCACGGCACGGCGCGCCGTATATTGCGCGCGGAAAAGCCTGTACGCCTCCTCCGCGATCTCGCCGCAAAGGGCGGTCGGGCGTATTTTCTTCTGAAAAGAATAGTTTTTCAGTTCCTTGTCGCGTACCCAAAGATGCACCGTGTCCGCCTTGCCCAGCCCCGACTCGTTCAGCCGCGCCGCCACGCTTTCGCTCAGCACATAAATGAGCCGTTTCACATCTTCAAACTTGTAGATGTCCTCTCTGTACGTGAGGGAGTTCCCGATGGATTTGAGATCGGCGGTTTCGTTCATATTGCGCACGGGCGCATCGTCCTCGCCGCGCGCGTACAAAGAGAGGGTCTCACCCCATTTGCCGAGATATTCCCTCAAAAAGGAAACGTCTGCCGCCGCGAGCTGCCCGATCGTCGCAATGCCGACTTTGGAAAGTTTTTTGTCCGTTGCCCGCCCGACAAAAAGCAATGCGGAAACGGGGAGCGGCCAGATCTTCTCTTTGAAATTACCGCGATCCGCTACCGTCACGGCATCGGGTTTTTTCAGATCGCTCGCCAGCTTTGCAAAGACTTTATTGAAACTCACGCCCACCGAAACAGTCAGCCCGAGCTCCTTTTTCACCTCGGCGCGGATGCGCTCGGCGATCTGTTCACCGTCTCCGAAAATCCCGCTGTGCGTCACGTCCAGCCAGCACTCGTCTATGCCGAAGGGCTCGATGAGATCGGTGTATCTTGCATAAATGTCGCGCACGGCGCGGGATAAACGCACATATTCGGGAAAGCGCGCGGGACGTATGATGAGCCCCGGACACTTTCTCTCCGCTTCCCAGATGACGTCCCCCGTCTTTACCCCGAACTTTTTTGCCTCTTCGCTCTTGGCAAGCACGATCCCGTGCCGCGCCTCTTTGTCTCCGCAGACGGCGACGGGCTTGCCTTCCAGTTCGGGAAAAAGTTTCTTTTCCACCGTCGCGTAAAAATTATTCAGATCGGAATGCAGTACCGTTCTGTCCATGATCCCCCCCCTCGGCGCCGCTTCTTGCGCCAAACGAACCTTCTTTTTTCCCTCGCCGCCGCTTCTTGCGCCGCGCCGCCGAAACCTTCTTTTCACGCGGCCGCCTTTACGCTGTACCTGCCCTGCCCGCTTTTACGCCGCCCGCGCTCCGCCGCCGACGCGCGTGATCCGCGCGTCGGCGGAAAAGCGCCTTTTTCGGCTTTCATTGTCTTTTCCTGAGGATATCCCCCGCAGAGAGCGCGAACGGACAATCCAGCCTGAGTTTTTGCTGTACGAGCTTCGCGTCGGAGATCTCTTCCCCGTCTTCGGAAAGCATCCTGCCGACCGCAAATATTTTATTGAAATGCATACCCGGCGAAAGCACTTCCAGTTCGTCGCCGACACGGAAACGGTTGCGCATCTCCACGAGCGGAAAAACCCCTCCCTCGACGACGTTCGCCGTATACACATGGGTCCCCGCCGCCTGCGAATCGGCGTAATTTACCGTCTGCCCGTTCTCTCCGAACGCATACGCGGTCGTATATTCCCTGTGTGCCGCTTTGGCGAGCTCCTCTTCCGCCTGCGCCGCGCTCATGTTTCCGTCCATGAGACGGCGATATGCGTTGACGACCGTCGCGACGTAATAGGCGCTCTTCATCCGCCCTTCAATCTTGAAAGAATCGACTCCCGCTTCCTCCAGCTGCGCAAGATATGCGGACATATTCAGATCTTTGCTGTTGAGAAGATAGGTACCTCTGCCGTCCTCTTCGGCTGAGATCTCCCCTTGCTTTCCTTCGGCGCGCAGAAAATATTTCCATCTGCACGCCTGCACGCATTCGCCGCGATTGGAATCCCTCCCCGCAAGATAATTGCTCAGAAGGCACCTGCCGCTGTACGAAATACACATGGCGCCGTGCACGAACGCTTCCAGCTGCAGATCGGGACAAAAATCCCTGATCTCCCTGATCTCGGCAAGGGACAGCTCCCGCGCCAGAACGACGCGCTCCGCCCCCTCGTCCCGCCAGAATTTTGCGGCGTACTTGTTCGTCGTGTTCGCCTGTGTGGAGATGTGCAGAGGAAGATTGGGCGCCGCTTTTTTCGCCGCCGAAAAAACGCCTGCGTCCGTCACGAGCGCCGCATCCGCGCCGACGTGCGAAAGATAGGCAAAATAATCCCCCAGCAAGGAAAAATCTGCGTTTTTTGCGAAAATATTGGCGGTGACGTATACTTTTTTGCCCCGCGCATGGGCATAGGCAACCGCTTCGGCAAGTCCTTCTTCGTCAAAGTTGTCCGCATAGGAGCGCAGAGAAAAGTTTTTCCCGCCCAGATAGACCGCATCCGCGCCGAAATACAGCGCCGCTTTCAGTTTTTCAAAATTGCCCGCAGGCGCGAGCAGTTCGGCTTTTGCCATCTCTTCTCCTTTGCATTTTTCCCTGCATTTCTCGGCGCACAAAATCGCACTTTCCGCCGCCCGATTTGTATGCGAACAATCTGCGCGCGTTTGCTTTTCGCCGAGCGGTCCGCCTGCACTTGTCTGTGCTGCGGAGGCCTTCTGCTTTTTGTTTGCCCGTGCGGGCTGCTCCTGTTCCGCGCCCGCAAAAATGTATCAGATCGCACGACCCGAAACAAAGACGGCGAACGGCTTGCCCGTTCGCCCGATGCTTTTCCCGAAAGCCGCGCTTATTTTGAAGAAACTTTTACGCTGACGGCGACTCCCTCGCCGATGTCGAGCACGGACGTGATCAGCTCTTCGTCCCGACTTACTGCGTCGAGGTATTCGCGCAGTTTTGCAACGATGGAGTGCCTTTTTTGCGGCACGGGCACCTTTCCGCTCACCCAGCCGTAGAGAAGGACGTCGTCGGCAAACAGCACGCCGCCCTCGCGCAGAAGGCGCTTGATGTCAGGGAGATATTTGAGATACTGCGCTTTCGGTCCGTCCAGAAAAACGAGATCAAAGGTGCCGTCGAGCGCATTCAGCACGTCAGCGGCGTCGCCCAATATGCAATGCGCGCGGGAAGAAAGCCCGAATTCTTCGAAATTCTTTTTCGCCCGGAGATACAGCGCCTCATCGATCTCCACCGTCGTGAGAACGGCGTCGGGAAGCGCGGACAGCATCGCCGCGCCCGAAAGCCCTTCCGCCGTTCCGATCTCCAGAATGCGGCGGGGACGCAATGATTTCACCGTATACAGAAGATAGTTGAGCGTTTCGTCCGCACAGACGGGATCGCGTCTGTCCTTTGCGCTCTCGCGCATGGCGGCGATGCGCGCATCCGTTTTCAGTCTGACGAGAGATGCGGTATACTCCATGGTCACACCCTCGTGATGAGTGCCATGACGACGGGGTTCTGTTTTGTCTTTTTATAGATAAAATTCTTTACCGACTTTTTGATGCAAGCGGCAAGTTCGGTATTGTTGACGTCCGCGCGCACGTCTGTCTGATCGGCGCAGTTGACAACGATGCGGCGGATCTCGCCGACATAGTCCGCATTTTCAGGCATGACAAAGCCGCGGTTGACGACGGTCGGATCGCTCAGCAGATCACCGCTCCGTTCCGAAACGCAGGCGGTAATGACAAAGATCCCGTCTTCGGAAAGGTGCTTCCTGTCCTTCATGACGACGCTGTTTTCCCTGTCTTCGAGGTTTGCCCCGTCCACGAGGCGCGAACCCGAGGAAACGCTCTCTCCGAACTGCATGCCCTGTTTTGAGAGTTCGACGCAGTTGCCGATGTCGGGGAGCAGTATATTGTTTTCGCTCATGCCGAGCTCCGCCGCGAGGAGCGCGTGACGCTTCAGATGGCGATATTCCCCGTGCACGGGGATAAAGAATTCGGGTTTGAGAAGAGAATGCAGGATCTTGAGCTCTTCCTGGCAGGCATGCCCCGAAACGTGTATCTTTTCGAGCGATTCGTAGACAACGTTCGCGCCTTTCCTGTAAAGGTTGTTGATGACGCGGTAGATCATCTTTTCGTTGCCCGGGATGGGGCTGGCGGAAATGATGATCGTGTCGTTTTCACCGATTGTGACCTTGTTGAATTCCCCCGCCGCCATGCGCGTGAGCGCGCTCATCGGCTCGCCCTGACTGCCCGTGGATACGATGACGATCTCGCGGTCGAAAAAGTTTTTCGCCTTTTCGACGTCGATGAGCACGCCCTCGGGAATGGAGAGCTCTCCGATCTTGCTTGCCGCGTCGACGACGTTGAGCATGCTCCTGCCCGAAAGCGCGACCTTTCTGCGGTATTTGACCGCAAGGTCCACGATCTGCTGCAGGCGGTGCACGTTGGACGCAAACGTCGCGACAATGATGCGCCTGTTCGAATTTTCCGAAAAGAGATGATCGAGCGTGGTGCCCACCACCGTTTCACTCATCGTATAACCGGGACGCTCCACATTCGTCGATTCGCAGAGCAAGAGTTTCACCCCTTCCCTGCCGATCTCGGCAATGCGGGACAAGTCGATCTGCCTGCCCGCGACGGGCGTGAGATCGATCTTGAAGTCGCCGCTGTGGAAGATCCTGCCGTTGGGCGTATCGATGCAGAGCGCGACCGCGCCCGCGATGGAATGGTTCACGTTGACAAATTCAATGCCGAAACAGCCGAGTTTGATCTTGTCACCCGGCTTCACGCACACCAGATGCGCCTTGTTGATGCGCTGTTCGCGCAGTTTGTTGTCCGCCAACGCCAGTGTCAGCTTGGTGCCGTATACGGGCGCCTGCACTTCTTTCAGAAGATAAGCGATGCCCCCCACATGGTCTTCATGCCCGTGGGTAATGAGCACGCCGCGCACTTTGTTCTTGTTCTGCACGAGATAGCTGATGTCGGGAATGACCAGATCGATGCCGGGAAGTTCCTCGTCGGGGAACGTCAGCCCCGCGTCGATGACGATGATGTCGTTGCCGTATTCGATCGCGGTCATGTTCTTGCCGATCTCGCCTACACCGCCGAGAAAGATGATCTTGACGGGATTCCTGGATTTTTTGCCCTTTTTGGAAAAATCCCTCTTTTTGTCCTGCGGCTCCTTCTTCGGCAGCTCCGCTTTCTCCGCCTTTGCCGCGCGCTTTTTCTCTTCCTGCGCGTTCCTGCGCGCCTGCGCGCCCGCGGCGGCATGCGCCCCGCGCTGTGCGGCTCTCGTTTCCTGCCGCGACCCGCGCCCGTCCGACCTTATTTCCGTCTGCGCGTCCCTCACATCAGTCTGCGCGCCGCGTCCGTCGTTCTTTGCGTTTCCCAGAAACTGCGGAGAAAAATGCTCCGCACCTTTTTTTGCCGCAGACCCTTTGCCGCGGCCGTCTTGTCTTTGCTCCAAAATATACTCCTTTTCGTCTGCCCGCATGAAAACGAAAGGCTGAAACAAGATCAGCCTTTCGTCATTTTTCTTTGCCGCCGAGCGGCGGCGATTTCCGGCCTGTACGAGGCGGCTCGTCTGCCGCCGTAAATTTATACTGTTCAGAAAACGCGCCCGAAAAACGCGCTTTCCTCCTCATTCGTTCCCCCTTACTCCTCGCAAATACGCCGCACTCTGTGCAAATCCAATGTAAAACGCTTTCAGCGCACGCGGCTGTTCGCGATTTTGAGCGCCAGCTCTTCGACGAGTTTTTTGGAAAGAGAATCGGGATTGTCGTCGGTGAGCCTGATGCTGCGGCGCACGGTGCGAAGAGGCTGTTCCGTTTTCTCCGTCCTGTTGTCTTTGGAAGAGACGGCGGGTCGGAGCACGCGCGGCTTCTTCGCCGCGACGTTCGGTTTTTTCGCCGCAAGCCGCGCGAGCTTTTCATCCTCTGCGAGCGGCACCGTTTCCGCCGCGGCGGGCTGTGCAGCCGCCGCAGAGACCG
>CALVSU010000051.1 GCA_944359385.1 uncultured Clostridia bacterium
GTAAAGGCGGACCGCTCTTCCGTCCAGAATATCGATGGCAGGGAATAAGATCATACCGTCCTCCGTTTTATTTTTTTCAAATCGCGACCGCACGTGCGGCAAAGCGCGCCCGAAGCCACACCATACGCGGAACCGTCCGTATTGAGCGCGCCGCATATGTTTCGGCACACATACGGAACAAAAAATACGCTTTCCGCGAACAAAATCAAAAAAATGCACGCTTATGCATCTGTCCCCGTAAGCAGATCTCACAGTTAACAGAAATTTCTCAGCAGACAAAGCCCCGCTCATTCACGACGACTTGCCCGCAATGCTCACATTTTACAGAAATTTCTCAGCAGGCGAAGCCCCGCTTCGCCGCTCTTTTCGGGGTGGAACTGCACGCCGTACACGTTGCCCGCGTACACCGCGGAAGGATAAGTCACGTAATATTCCGTCTTTGCCGCCGCAAATGCGTCCGCGCAATCTGCACGGTAACTGTGCACGAAATAAAAGCGCGTCCCTGCTTCTATCCCGTCAAAGAGGGGCGTTTTAAGATCGAAAACGCCGTTCCAGCCGATCTGCGGGACTTTCCCTTCGGTAAAGCGCACCACGCTCCCCCGCACAAATCCCAGCCCCGCCGTTTCGCCCTCTTCGAAGCTCTTTCCGAGCAGAAACTGCATGCCGAGACAGATGCCGAGGATCTTCGTATCCGCCGCGCGCGCCTTTATATACGCCGAAAGTCCCGTCCGCTCCATTTCCGCCATGCCCGCGGCAAAGGAGCCGACTCCGGGCAGGATCAGCCTTTCGCAACCGTCCAAAACGTCCGTATCGCCGGATATGACAGCCTTCTGCCCGATAAATTCCAGCGCCTTCTGCACGGAGCGCAGATTTCCCATTCCGTAATCAAGTATGCCGATCAAATCAAAGCACTCCTTTGGACGAGGGGATCCTGTCCGAAACGATCTTTACGGCGTCCTGCACGCATTTTGCGAGCGCCTTGAAAATTGCCTCTGCTTCATGGTGCATATTGCCGCCCTTCAAAAGATCGACATAGAGGTTCACCCCCGCATTGAAGGCGAAAGCGCGCAGGAACTCTTCCACAAGTTCCGCGTCGAACTCCCCGATCTTGCCGACCATCTTTTTTTCAAAATTCAGAAAAGGCCTGCCGCTGATGTCCAGCGCCACGAGCGCGGCGCATTCGTCCATCGGCACCACCCTATCGGCAAAACGGGCGATGCCCTTCTTGTCGCCGAGCGCCTCTTTCAGCGCCGTGCCGAGACAAATGCCCACGTCTTCCACGCTGTGGTGGAAATCCACCTGCGTGTCTCCCTCACAGCGCACCGTAAGATCGATCCCGGAATGCACGCTGAACAGTTCGAGCATATGATCGAGAAACCCTACGCCCGTCGCCACGGAAGGCCTGCCCTTTCCGTCCAGGTCGAGTTTGAGATAAATTTTCGTTTCCCGCGTATCGCGGGAGATCTCCGCCGTTCTCATGGTTTATTCTCCCTTTGCGCGCAGGCGCACCGCGTTGGCGTGGGCAAAAAGTCCCTCCGCCTCGGCGAGCCGCACGATATCTTCCGCGTCTTCGCGCACCGCCTTTTCGGTATATCTGATGACGCTCATCTTGCGCAGGAATATATCCTGATTGAGCACTTCGAAAAAGCGCGCCGTGCCGCCCGTGGGCAGCGTATGGTCGGGTCCCGCAAAGTAATCCCCGACAGGTTCGGGCGTGAATCCGCCCATGAACACCGCGCCCGCGTTCCTGATCTCGGGAAGCAGCGCTTCGGGATCTTTGACGGCAAGTTCGAGGTGCTCGGGCGCGATCTCGTTGGCGAGCGCGCAAGCCTCTTTCATGTCTTTTACAAGGATGATGCCGCCCGCGTTTTCCACCGCAAACGAGGCGATCTCGGCGCGCGGCAGCAGCGCGAGCTGGCGCTCCGTCTCCGCCTGCACCTTTTCGGCAAATTCCCTGTCGTCTGTAAGGAGCAGGGCGCGCGCACGCCTGTCATGCTCCGCCTGCGACAAAACGTCCGCCGCCACGTGCACGGGGTTTTGTTCTTTGTCTGCAATAATGAGGATCTCGCTCGGACCCGCGAGCATATCGATGCCCACTTTGCCGTAAACTTCCTTTTTCGCGAGCGTGACGTAAATATTTCCGGGGCCCGCTATGACGTCCACTTTCGGAATGCTCTCCGTTCCGTAAGCGAACGCGGCGATCGCCTGCGCTCCGCCCGTTTTGAAGATCTTTTCGGCACCGCAAAGATGCGCCGCCGCGATGATCGCGGGAGCGATCTTCCCCGCTTTCGCGGGGGTCGCCACATAGATATGCGGCACGCCCGCCGCCTTCGCGGGCAAAACGCCCATCAGCACCGAACTGAACAGGGGCGCGGTGCCGCCCGGCACATAGATGCCCGCCCGCTCCACGGGGCGCACGGTGTAACCCGTCGTCCTGCCGTTTTCGGTGCGGATATCTTCTTTCAGCGGACTGCGGCTGTGATAGGAAAGCACGTTCTCCGCCGCCTTTTTCATGGACGCGAGCAGGGCAGGATCCAGCGCGGCATACGCCGCTTCGATCTCCTCTTCGCTCACGGCGACCGTGTCTGCGTCCAGCACGCTGCCGTCAAACTTCTCCGAATAGGCAAACAGCGCCCGATCGCCCCCGTCGCGCACGGCGGCGACGATCTCTTTCACCCCCGCCGCGATCTTTTCGTCTTCAAAGCCGCCGCGTGCAAGAATATCCTTCGCCGCCGCGGCGTTTTCGTAAATTTTCATCTTCATAGCGTCATGCCCCGACGTATTTTTTCATTTCCGTGATGAGCGGCAGGATCTCCGCCGCTTTTGTCTTTAAACTGACCTTGTTGGCGACCAGCCGCGCGGATATGTCGAACACCTCTTCGAGCACTACGAGCCCGTTCGCCCTGAGCGTGCCGCCCGACTGCACGATGTCGAAAATGACGTCGGACAGCCCCGTCAGCGGCGCAAGTTCGATCGAACCGTGCAGAGGGATGATCTCCACGTCCTCCCCGCGCGAGAAAAACAGTTTTTTCGCGGTGTTGACGTATTTTGTCGCCACCCGCAGGCGGGGTTTGTCCAGTTCCCCCTTCATTTCGGGAAATCCCGCAAGGCAAAGTTTGCATTTTTCGAAACGCAGATCCATCATCTCATAGAGATCGGCGCCCGCTTCGAGAAGGGTGTCTTTCCCCGCCACGCCGATATCCGCAATGCCGTATTCGACGTATGTGGGCACATCCGTCGGCTTGACGAAAAAGAAACGGAACTTCCCGTCCGGCGTTTCGAGCACGAGTTTGCGCGTCTCCTCTTTGAGGATCTCCGCGCGGATGCCGCATTTGATAAAGATATCGGCGCAGGAATCGGCGAGCCTGCCCTTTGCAAGCGCTACGTTCAGCATTTTTTCACGCCCTCCCCGTCCGAAAGATACACTTCGCGGTACCCTTCGGGGATCTTCGCCCCCTCGCCCGCAAACAGATCGCACTTTTTGCCTTCCGCAAGCAGTTTTTTATAAAAGCGGTATCCCGCCGCTTCGCCGCCTTTTGCGACCGCCACGGCGCAGGGCTTGCGCTCTTCTTCCCCTTTCACCGCGCGCAGAACTCTCCCGAGCCCGATCGCAAAGCCGACCGCGGAGAGATTTTTGCCGAACTGCGCACACAGCCCGTCGTACCTTCCGCCCGAAAGGACGGGCGCGCCCACGCCCTCGGCAAGCCCCGTGAGCACCATGCCCGAATAGTAGGAAAGGCTCTTGACCGTGCCCAGATCGAAGGACACATACTTCTCCGCTCCCATCTCTTTGAGGAATGCATACACCTTTTTGAGGTGGGAAAGCGCACCGAGCGCGACGGGGTTGTCCGTCAGCTTTTCCGCATCGGAAAGGACGCCGACACCGCCGAACAGCGAAGGAAGCGCCAAGATCGCCGCCTGCGCCCGTTCGGACGCGCCGTAATTTTTCAGCGCGATCTCGGTGTTTACCGCGTCTTTGGCGTTGATGTAGCCGCGGATCTCCTCCGCCGCCTCTTCGGAAAGTCCGCTCCCTTCCAGCAGCCCTTTATAAAACCCGACGTGCCCGATGTCGATGATAAAATCTTTGAGGCCCGCCGCCGCGAGACACTCCGCGGCGAATGCGACGACGTATGCGTCGGAAAACGCGCCCTCTTCCCCGAAGATCTCCACGCCCGCCTGCGCCACTTCTCTCTCCGAATTTCCGCCCGCGGCGAAATCGTAAACGTTGGAAAAATAACAAAGTTTCGCCCGCTCCTGCCCCAGTTTCGTGGCGGCGATGCGCGCGCACGCAAGCGTCATGTCGGGGCGAAGGACGATGAGGTTCCCGTCCCTGTCCGTCATTTTGAACATTTTATCCTGACCGACGGGACTCTTGATGCAGGCAAACGTGTCGTAATATTCCAGCCCCGCAGTGCGGACGGGACAAAAACCCGCCTCGGTAAATTTCCCGCGAAGCGCCCTTTCCGCCGCGTCCAGCGCGCGGCACTCTGCGGGCAATACGTCCCGCACCCCCGCAGGCAGTTTGAAATATGCCATGGCTTACTCCCAGAATTGCAAATTTAATCGGTTTATGCACGTTATTCTGCATAAATATTCGGGCACTAACGCCCTTTTGTATATTTTATCACGTTTGCGCCCGCTCTGTCAATAATATCCGCTCTGTTGCGGACAACCTCTTTCGCGCGCGCATTTTTTTGCGCGCGCGAAAGAGAAAAAACGTTCAGTTGAGGATGACCTCTTTGAGGCTTTCATATTTTTTAAGCGCAAAGGAGCGTAAAAGCGCGGTGTCGCCCCGTTCAAAGGCTTCGTCGCACAGCTTTTTCGCCTCGAAGATGACTTCGGGCGGATAGCGGAGATTCCTGATCTCGCTTAGAAATTTACCGCTCTGGCGGGTGCCCAGAAAATCTCCGCCGCCCCGCATCTTGAGGTCGTACTCTGCGATCTTGAACCCGTCCGTATTCTGCTTGATGACGGACAGCCGCTCGCGCGCTTCTTCCCCGTCCGAGCCGCACAGAAGAAAACAATAGCTCTTCTTATCGCCGCGCCCGACCCTGCCGCGCAGCTGGTGCAGCTGCGAAAGCCCGAACCGTTCGGCGTTATAAATGACCATGATCGTCGCGTCGGGAACGTCGATCCCCACTTCGATGACCGTCGTAGACACGAGACAGTCGTACTTTTTCGCCTTGAAATCGGACATGATCTGCGTCTTTTCTTTGTCCTTCATCCTGCCGTGCAGCAGGGCGAAACGCACGCGGGGCAGACGGTTTTTCAGCTCGTCGTAAAGCTCCGTCACGCTCATGAGCGATCCCTCTTCGTCCCCTTCGATCTTCGGGCAGACAAAATAGCTCTGGTTGCCATTTTTCGCCTGCTCGCCGATGTATTCGAGCATATCGTCGTATTTTTTATACGGCACGATCGCCGTCACCACTTCGGCGCGCGCCTTCGGCTTGTCTTTGATCTCGGAAATGTCCAGATCGCCGTAAAAAATGAGCGAAAGGGTACGCGGGATGGGCGTCGCGCTCATCACGAGCATATCCGCCCCCTCCCCCTTTTCGCCGAGTGCGTTCCTCTGCGCCACGCCGAAACGGTGTTGTTCGTCGCACACGCAGAGCGCAAGCTCTTTCGGCATGACGTCTCCCTGCAAAACGGCGTGCGTGCCGCATACGATGCGCGCCCTGCCCGAAGCAAGCGCTTCTTTGACCTGTTTTTTCTCCTTTGCGGGCGCAGACCCCGAAAGGAAAACGCATTCGTATTCGGGAAGATAGGTGCGGATCAGCCGATCGTTCTGCGCGGCGAGCACTTCCGTCGGCGCGATAAACGCCGCCTGATATCCGCTCTTTGCCGCCATGTACAACGCACACAGCGCGACCGCCGTTTTGCCGCTCCCCACGTCGCCCTGCAACAATCTGTTCATGCGCACGGGCGAATTCAGATTTTCATAGACGTCGCGCACCGCCTTTTTCTGCCCTTCCGTAAACGGGAAGGGAAAGCGCGACATGAACGCGCCGACCTCTTCTTCCGTACAGGAATAGGTGCGCAGGCGCGCGTCGTCCTTTCCGCCCTTGATGTACTTGAATGCGGACAAAAGGACAAAATACTCTTCCAGCGCGATGCGCTCCGCCGCGTCGTCCTTTGCCTGCATGGAAGGCGGGTCGTGGATGTCGCGGTACGCCCGCGCAAGAGAGGTGAGCGCGTATTTTTCCGCGATCTCGCGGGGAATGACCGACTCGGGCGCGCATACTCTCAGCGCGGCGGCGATCAGATCGCGCAGAACGCGCTGGGTGATCCCCCCCTTGACCGTGTAGACGGGCACGATGCCTTTCAGACGGTAATTTTTGTCCAACGGTTCAAAGACGGGATTGACCATGGAAGCCGACCCGTAGCGGTTCTGCACCCGCCCGTAGAAGAGATATTCCCCCTCTTTGAGCTTCTGTTTTACATACGGCGCGTTGAACCAGACTGCCGAAAACAGCTCTCCGCCCTGATCGCACCACGCCTTGACAAAACTCCGCCTGCCCGCATAAACCGTTTCGGGCGGCGCGGCGACGCGGCAGGATATCAGCACCACGTCGTTGTGATAACACTGCGAAAGCCGCACGCGTTTTGTAAGGTCGAGATAGGCGCGCGGATAATACCGCACGAGATCTTCGGGGGTAAAAATTTGCAGTTTATTGAGATCTTTGAGGCGCTTTTCCGTCACGCCCCGCAGTTCGGAAAGTTTCATCTTTCTGCCCTTTTCTATGATTCACGTGCAAGCACGCCCGCGCGCCGATAAACGCGCGGCGGGTGCGGCCGCCGTCTCCACGCAAGCACACCCCGCGGCGCACATAAAAACAAGCGGCGGGTATTGCGCCCGCCGTTTCCCGCGCATGTCCTGGCCGCGCAGATAAAAACAAGCGGCGGGTATTGACTTGCCGTTTCCCCGCATATGTCCTGCCGCGCAGATATAAACAATCGGCGCTTGTTACACCTGCCGTTTCCGCACCATTCCTCTGCGGCGCACATAAAAACAAGCGGCGGGTATTGCGCCCGCCGTAACTTTCGTTGGAATTATTCGAGAGACACGAGATAATAATAGATGGGCTGACCGCCGTAGTGGAAATCCACGTCACAGTCGGGGAACTGCTCCGAAACTTTCGCCGCGAGCGCCTCCGCCTCCTCTTCCTTCACGTCTTTGCCGTAGTAGAGGGTGATGATCTCGTGCGAGCTCTCTTTCAGTTTGCCGATAAGCGCGACGAGCGTGTCGTCCACGTTGTCCCCCTTCGCGAGGATCTTTTTGTCGTCCAGACCGATGATGTCCCCCTCTTTGAGGTCGAACCCGTTGACGGAAGTGGAACGGACGGCATACGTCACCTGCCCCGCCTTCACGTTGTCCATGGAATGGATCATGTCCGTCTTGTTCTCTTCCGAACTCGCGTCGGGATTGAAAGCGAGCGCCGCCGCAAAGCCCTGCGGGATATTCTTCGTCGGAATGACGTGTATAGTGCGGTTGGTGACGAGCGCTTTCGCCTGTTCCGCCGCAAGAATGATGTTTTTGTTGTTGGGGAACACGAAAACGTGTTCCGCATTGATCTTCTGCACCGCCGCCGCGATGTCGTTCGCGCTCGGGTTCATCGTCTGCCCGCCTTCGATCACGCCGTCGACGAGAAGATCCTTGAAGATCTCCGCAATGCCTTCGCCCGCACAGACGGCGAGCATACCCATTTCTTTCTTTTCAGCCTCGCGTTTCGCCCTGAGCGCGCGGTTCTGTTCGAGCATATTCTCGATCTTCACGCGGTCCAGTTCGCCCAGTTCCACCGCATAGGACAGCGCCTGCCCCGGATTGTTGGTATGAACGTGCACCTTGACCAGTTCCAAGTCGCCGATGCAGATGACCGAATCGCCGATCGCCATCAGCTTTTCTTTCAGCTTGTCGATGTCGGCAAGAGTCGTCTGTTTTTTCAGATTGATGATAAAAAATTCCGTGCAGTAGGCAAATTCGATCTCGCCGAGATCGAGGTTGATGATGTCCGAATTGTCGCCGAACACGTCCTCGTCCGACTTCGGCGCCGCATCGAGCACGGACACGTCGTCGGCTACCTCTTCGCCGCACGCGACGGACAAAAATCCCCTGTAAACGCACAAAAGCCCCATGCCGCCCGAGTCGACGACGCCCGCCTTTTTGAGCACGGGCAGAAGTTCGGGCGTCTGCGCGAGCGCCTCTTCGCCCTTCTTGATGACGTCGGTGAGGAAATCTTTAAAATCCCTGTACTTGGACGCGGAAGCCTTTGCAAATTCGCTCATCAGCCTCGCGACCGTGAGCATGGTGCCTTCCTTCGGTTTGGAAACGGCGGAATATGCTACCTTGGTGCCGTTCTCCATTCCCTTGGCGAACGCCTTGATCGTGATCTCTTCGTAATTTTTGAATTCCGAACACATCCCGCGGAAAAGCTGGGACAGGATGACGCCCGAGTTGCCGCGCGCGCCTTTCAGCGCACCCTTGGACACGGCGTCGCAAAGTTCGGGAAGACGGTTGGAAGAACACACCGAAAGTTCCTTTACCGCCGATTGTATAGTGAGGGACATATTCGTGCCCGTGTCTCCGTCAGGGACGGGGAACACGTTCAGCGAGTCCACCTTCGTTCTGTTTATTTCAAGCACCTTCGCGCCGGAAATGATCATCTTCCGGAAATCGGTGCTGTTGATTGTTTTAGCCATGAAAACAATTCTCTCCTTAATCGAGGGGTTACAGCTTGACCCCGATGATATTCACGTTGACCGTGTCAACGATCATACCCGTAAATCTTTCGACTCTGTATTTGACGCTCTCTTTCAAAGATTCCGCGACCGCGTTGATGGATACGCCGAATTTGATGATGACGTATACGTCGATATAGATGCGGTCGCCGCTGGTCGTGACTTTTACGCCCCTCCCTTCGGAACTTTTGTTGAAAAGCTCGGAAAGGCTGTCGGTAAAACGGCGCGAAACGGTTTCGACGATGCCGTAACATTCCATCGCCGCCTGCGAAGCCACCTTTGCGATCGCCAGATCCGAAATCGTTATTTTGCCGTAGGCATTACTCGTGTTTACTGACATAAGAACACTCCCGTATCAACAATATTCTATACTATTTTCACCTGTTTTGCAAGGGAAAATGAGAAATAACAAAACAAAAATTTTTTTATTTCATAATTTTTTCGGAAAGCAATGCAAAAATAATTGCTTTTTTTTGAAAGTTTTGCTATATTAGTACTGCTCGTTTGAGCGGGGCGCTGCAACAGGCGCTTTCTTTTATCGATTACAACCGTGGAGGTGTCAATATGTCGAGAGTTTGCAGCGTATGCAATAAGGGTCAGAATTCCGGCAACAACGTGAGCCACAGCAACCGCAAGACGAGAAGAACGTTCAAGGCCAACGTACAGAAAGTCAAGATCGTGAAAGACGGAAAGATCGAATCCGCCTATGTCTGCGCACGTTGTCTCAAAAGCGACAAAGTAGAGCGCGCATAAGTTTTTTAACTTCAACAAAAAACGCTTCGGAAAATTCCGAAGCGTTTTTTATTTTCTCTTCTTAAAAAACACGCTTATAGGACGCTGCCGAGCCTGCGCTGCCCGACGCCAAAAACAGAAGTCCCCTCCCCGCACAGAACAAAACCGCCTGCCGCCCTTGCCGCACGGTCCAAAGGCACCGAAAGCGCCGCGCTTAAAGAAGGATCGCCAGGCTCACGGCGAGCGCCGCCTGCCAGACGAGTCCGACGATGTTCACAAACCAGAAATACCAGTGCCGCGTTTTATGGCGAAACAACACCATCGCGAGCGTCCCGCCCGCCGCGCCGCCGAAAAAAGACAGGAGCAGCAGCACTTTTTCGGGAATGCGCCAGGCGCCCGAACGCGCCTTGTGTTTATCGGCGCCGTACGTAACGAGCGCGATCAGACTCATCGCTCCATAAAATATCAACACACAGATCAAAGGAATGTTCATGATCTTCTCCTTGTTTTCTTTCTTGCGCGCGCAATAGGCGCGGTTTGTCAGGTTCTGAACGGGCGATCGAAAAACAGCTTCCGACGTCCGTAATTGAGCGACCGAAATACCGATTTTTATGCCGTTCGATCCGCACGGTTCATCGGGTCATAAGCACCGCTCTGACGGGCGCGCCGTCGGCGCCGCCCAGCTTTACGGGGAGCGCGCTCAGAAAATAGGTGCCCTCGGGCACTTCGGCAAGGCGCAGTCCTTCCAACACGGCGACTTCGCCGCCGAGCAGGATCTTATGCACCGTCTCGCCGCCCACCGACTGCATTTCCACGCCGACGAGCAGGAATTTTCCGCACATTCTCGCGGCGGCTTCGTCCGAGATGACACATTCCCCCTTGATAAGAAGGCGCGGCGCATCCACCCCTTCCAGATCTTCCGCGCGAACCCGTTTTCCGAACGCGCGCACGGCGCATTCGCCGAGGTACCGCGAAAGCTCCGTCCGATCGATGCTTTTGCCGCCCTCGATGAAATGGGAAGGCGCATCAGCATGCGTGCCGTTATGCGCGCACATTTCGATATCCGTAAGGTTGCACCCGTCGCCCGCCGCTATGCTTTTCACCTTTCTGCACGACGGCGGCGTGTCGCCCGGATACACTTTGCCCGAAAAAACTTCCTGCGTGATGTCGTAGATCATTGCACACCTCTCAATCCATTTTACAACAACACCGCGAAGAAGTCAAGGAAGAGAAAACGGCGCGGCTGTGAAAAAAATTTCCCGAAACAGAATTGCCGACTTGCATTGACAAGCATATTTTGCGGTATGTACCGCTTTTATATAGACGGGAAGGACATCTCTTCCTTCCTTTTTATGCCCGGTTGGACGGATTACTCCAAACGGTTGCAGGTGCAGACCTTTGACGTTACCCCCTTCCTCGCGGGAAAGAAAGGCTCCGCACAGCTCTCCGCATTGCTCGGCAACGGCTGGGCGGCGGCGAAGCTCCTCGCATGGCAGGAGCGACCCTACGCGCCTTTTCCCTC